>JADKKK010000017.1 GCA_016720545.1 Myxococcales bacterium | reverse complement strand
TTCGCTAACGTACCGCTCGTCGGAGAGCGGGCACTTCCAAAGCAGCTGCACGGCACCGACACGAGCCCGAGCGTGGTCAGACGCTCGGGCTCACTCCTTTTGTTCCCGCATGCTCGCGCGCCCTCGCCGTCGGCGACCACTTCCCAGCGAAACCTCCCGGACTCGCCCGACGTCTCAGGTGAACGAACGGGCAGAGAGCGCGGGAGAATTCGGGCGGGCGATCATGACGGAGAGCGAGGCGCTACAGCGGGGACGACCTCCGCTCCCGCTTCGTGATCAGCTCGCCGCGAGCCCCCCCGCTTGCCGTCTTGCCCTGCCCAGTGGGTCGCGCTCCTCCGACGCCGCGCGCGCCATGTGCACCGGTTACTCTTCCTCTTCAGCGTCTGGCTGGGCAATGGTCCGCGCGGAGCCCGTCGAGCCGCCGGCCAGTTAAACGTCAGCGGCTCCGTCCCGCGAAAACGGGCTCCGCTGTTAAACGCTCTCGGTTCCTCTCTCCCCGCGGGCCAGAAGAGAGAGCGCGAACGCCGTCCAGAGCGCCCTCGTCGAGCGCTCCTTCACGCCCGCGGCGCTCTCTGCGCGAACGCTGTCCACGCGCGCGTCGTGCTCGCCGAGCGTCGAAGGTCGCGGAAACGTGGGGGAGAAACGCAACGGCCCCGGAGATCGCTCTCCGAGGCCGCTGTTAAAAAGTGCCGGGTCGCGTTTCCGCGACCCCGCGTGAATGGCTCTGGGACAGTTAATCGAACTCGCGACCGTCCCGCTAACAGCAGGCGCGACAGACGCCCGCAATATCAGCCACTTGCGCGCTCTGGACGGCGTTCGCTTATCCGCCAACCGTGGCGGATAGTTAGCGGAAGGATCCGAATGCCCGCTCTTTGTGCTCCACGTCGGGACGCCTTCTCCGCGCTCACAGCGTCCCGCCGATCATCCGCTCCCATCCCGCCCGGCCAGCGTGTAGACCGCGTTCTTCCTCGCCCCGCGCTTGGCGAGCACCCCGTCGCTGACCAGCTTCTGGAGCCGCCGCTGCACGGTGCGAAGGGGCGGCGCGTTCTTCCCGAGCCCCGCCACGATCGCCGCGCTGCCCGCCTGGCCGAGCCGCTCGACCACCTCGTACAGATCCGCGTCGAGCGCGTCGGGGGGCGCGACAACCTTCCAGGGGAGGTGCTCCTCGTTGTCCCGTACGCGCCCGAGCGCCTCGAGCCGCTCCCAGAGCACGCGCAGCAACGCCGAGGTGAACAGCTCGAAGTACTTCGTGAGGTCGCCTTCGTCGGTCTCGAGCAGGTCGATCCGCGCCGTGTCGAGAAGCTCGTGCTGCGCCACCGTCGCCTCGGTCAGCATCAAGAGCCCGTTGGCGTCGACGCGCCCGGCGCGTAGCTCGTGGTGCAGGACGACGCTGACGGAACGCCAGGCGGGATACAGCAGCTTCAGCCCCCAGTAGAACGTCGCGGCTCGCAGCACGGCCGACTTGGACACGAGCGGGTCCTGGTTCGTCCAGTCGAACATCGCCTTTACCGATGGCGGCACTTTGGTCGCATCCTTGTTCAGGTCGAGGAGCTTGCCCCGCTCACGCATCGAATACGCCAGCCAACGCGCCTCCCTCAGACTGGACGTGCCCTGGCTCGCGCGCTCGTACGCCATGGCTAGCTCCGGCGTGAGCCGGTTGTCGGAGCTGCCTCGCGCTGTCGAGTAGTGGGCGAGCGCATCCTCGACGATCGCCGCGCGACGGATCGCCTCGGCGATTGGCTCGCGCTTCTCGACGAGGCGCGCGCCACCAAGCACGGCCTCGACTTCTTCGAGCTTCACGCTCCGGAAGCTGCCGCCGACGACCCAGATGATCCGCATGAGCTTGGCCCGCGCCTCCAGCTCCTTGCGCCGGTAGTACGAGAGCGGTGCCGCGGTCATCTGGCCCGCGGCGTCCGCGATGCGGACGAGGCTGTCGACGAGGTTGGGCGTGACGGTGTACCGCCACGGCTGCGGCGGCAGCTCAGTCGGCCGCGTGAGGAGGCGGACTTCCTCCTCCGAGAGGGTGGACGAAAGGCGTCGATCGCGCAGGCGAGTCACAGCCCCAGCTCCCTGCCGAGCACCTTCGTCACGAAGCGCTCGCCTGCGCCCTCTGCTGCGACCAGCTTTCGAACGCGCTCCCGCACCTCGGCCGCGCTGCCGTGGCGCTCCGCGGCCGCGAGCGTCGCGCGGTAGGCGTCCCACACGTCGGCGCCGGTGATCTCGTAGCCGTAGCCCTGCACGAGCCAGTACAGCGACAAGAGCCCCGCGCCGACCGCGAAGGCTGGCTGCTTCTCGGTGTAGTCCCGCGCGGCGCGTGCGAGCGTCTTCGGATCACAGGGCGTGCGGCTCGCGAGGGAGAGCGCTTCGTCGTAGAGCCCTGCGTCCTTCGCGGCCGCGAACCACTTGCCTTCATCGCCAGGCGTGGTCTTTACGAGATCCTCGAGGACATCGCTCGCAGACTTGTGTGGGTACTTCTTCGAGACGGCACGGAACGTCGCGAGGTACGTGCCGCCCTGGTTCGCGCGTCCACCGTAGCGGGCGTAGGCCTCGTCGATCAGGCCGGACGAGAGGAGGATCTCTTCGCAGACCGAGTCGACCTCGTGGTCGCTCGCCCACGGGCTCCGGCAGGACTCAGCGTAACGAAGCGCCTCGGCCTTCTTGCCGCTCGCTGCCATCGCCCGCACGGCCCAGTGCTTGTACGGCCAGATCGTGTCGACGCGCAGGAGGTCGACGAGCTCGTCGAAGCGCTCGGCGCGGTAGAGCGCGCTCAGGCACGCCGAGGTCCCGTGGAAGTGGCCGCGCAGGGTCTTGTCCGGGCTCAGCGCCATGCGAGTGATGCCGACGAGCGTGTCCGCCCAGGCGGACGCGACTTCCTTCGACACGCACAGCTCGCCCCAGTGATCGGCGAGCCGCTCGATGTACGGGATCTGGTCCGCCTGATGCGCCTCGAACAGCCGCTCGAGCCAGGCGTCGCGCGTCTTCGCGTCGGCGGGCGCGTTCGCGATGATCGGCACCAGCTCCCCGATGGCGTTGCCCACCGCCGTGCCTGATAGCTCCTGACGAACTGTCGACGTGCTCGAGGGCGGGCGACACGCGCTCGAGGAAGGCGATGGCCCCCTCGGCGGCGAGTACGGGCTCCTTCTTGGCGACCTTCTTGATCTCGGTGACAGCCTGCTTGATGCGCGTGATGGCGGGCTGCGACTTCCAACCGAACGCGTGCCGGCGGAAGCGCGCCTTAAACTCCCACTTGCGAGTTTCAGCCATCGCCCGGAACCTTCACGTCCGCCGCGAGCCGCAGCGCGCGCTCCGCGGCCTCGCGCTCGCGGGCCAGCTCGGCGCGCAGCTCCTCCTCCGTGGGCAGGTACATCTGGTAGCGCGCGGCGAGGATCTGCTCGTTGTTCTCGGGCAGGGTGATCTTCGCCATCGCGTCGTTCTTCTCCGAGCAGAGGACGATGCCGATGGTCTTCGCCTCGTGCTCCGCGCGCTGGAAGCGGTCGAAGAAGTTCACGTACATCTGCATCTGCCCGAGGTCCTGGTGCGTGAGCTTGCCGAGCTTGAGATCGACGAGCACGAAGCAGCGGAGCAGGCGGTTGTAAAAGACGAGGTCGACGTAGAAGTGATCGCCCTCGAGCGTCACGCGCTTCTGCCGCGCGACGAAGCAGAAGCCCTTGCCGAGCTCGAGGAGGAAGCCCTCGATGCGATCGATGATGGCCTGCTCGAGATCGCGCTCGCGCCAGTGGGACCGCTCGTCGAGCCCGAGGAACTCGAGCACGAAAGGGTCCTTCAGCACGTCGGCGGGCACCTCGACCTCGTGTCCGCGCCGAGCGAGCGCGAGGACCTTCTCCTTGTCGCGGCTCTTCGCGAGACGCTCGAACAGGAGCGACGCGATCTGCCGCTCCAGCTCGCGGCTCGCCCAGCTCTCGCGCGCGGCCTCGATCTCGTAGAACGCGCGCGCCGTCGGGTTCGCGACCCGCATGAGGAGCAGGTAGTGCGTCCACCCGAGGTACGGCGGAAAGGGCGCGGGCACGCCGGCAGTTTCGGTCAGCGCCGCTGTCCGAATGCCTCTGCGCGATTCGCTAGGCACTGCCGAGCGAATCTTCCACGACGCCGAAACGCTAGGCAGCGCCGAGCGTTTCTCGGGGCGACTCGTCCCGCCGCCAAGCGCCCCGGGCAGCGCCGACCCCTCGGGGTACGTGAGGTAGAACTGCCGCATGTTGCGGAGGTTCGGGACGCTGAAGCCCTTGCCGACTCGCCCTGCCAGGCGCTTTGCGAGCCCCTCGATCACGCGCGCGCCGTAGCCCGCGCGCTTCTCGCCGTGCTGCTCGACCTCGACGATCTCGCGCCCGATGAGCCAGTAGGCCTGCACGGTCGCCGTGTTGACCGAGCGCGCGACGTGACCGCGCGCCGCCTCGATAATGTCGATGACGCGAGCGAAGAGCGCGTCCTCGTGGCTCGCGGTCGCTGGCTTCGTCGCCGCGACGGCCTTCTTGCGAGGCGGCTTCTTCACGACGCCACCCGGCTCGCGGCGACGCGCGCGTGGTGTTCTTCCGGTGCTGGACAGTGCTCGCTCATGCGCTGGTGACCCGATGGAGAAGGCCCCGCGCAAGTCCCCGAAGGACCGAGCGTTGGGCGTCGCTGCGCTCTTTGTTGCTCTCTGTTCGGCGACTTTATACGCCACCATGGTGGCGGACACCAGACGGAAAGAGCGCGAGCAAGGTGGCGGCGGGGACCTCGCGCGCGACGACGGAGAGCGCGTCGGCGCTCTCGCGAGGGTGGCCAGTTAAACGTTCGCCGACCCGTCCCGCCCGAAGGGGCCGAGCTGTTAAACGCACTCGGTCTCTCTCTCCCCGGTGGACAGAGTTCGACGCTGAAACGCTGTCCCGCGCGGGAGAAGCGAGCGCTCGCGAGCGCGCTCTTCGCTCTCTGTTCGAACGCCGTCCACGCGCGCGGCGGGCTCGTCGAACGCGCAAACGGGCGGAACTGTCGGGGAGAAAAAGAAGCGGCCTCGAGGATCGCTCCGCGAGGCCGCTGTTCACTGTCCGGTCGGCGAAGTTCGCACGACCGATGAAATGGCTCCGACTGCAGGACTCGAACCTGGGACCCGGCGGTTAACAGCCGCCTGCTCTACCAACTGAGCTAAGTCGGAAAATCTGCCGGTCTCTTACCCCCAAGAGCGCCACAGGGTCAAGCGCGAACGTCCGGCACCTCGGCGCGCGCACTTCCGCTCAGGGCCCGCCCTCGCCCGCCGCTCACTCCCGGCCGAAGAGCCTCATCAGCCACGCCCAGAAGCCCGTCGCCTTGGGCTTGGCGACGCCGCGCTGGGAGGGCGGCGGCCTCGCGTCAGGGCGCTTCGGCGGCAGCTTCGCGCCCACGCGGTCGCGGCCCAGGCGCTCGAGCACCTCGTCCGAGGTCTGCTGCGTCGTGAGCTCGTGCGTGGTCTCGAGGCCGGTCGCCAGGTTCTTCGTGGTGACCGTGAGGATGCACTCGTTGCTGAGGGCGAAGCTCACCTCGATCTTCTGTGGGGCGCCCGCGTCGGCGTCGCCTGCGGCGCCCCCCGGCGTGCGCGTCGAGGGCGACGCGAGCGGCTCGACGGGGCACGTGAACGCGCCCAAGAACTCGTTCGACTTCGCGTACTGCGCGTCGCCCTGGAACACGGCCACCTCGAGCGGCTCGCCGGGCGCCGCCTCGAGCTCGAGCTTCGCTTCGGCGGGCAACGTCGCGTTGCGTGCGAGCACGATCTTCATGAGCCCGTCGGGCTCGGCGACGCCGATGGGCAGCGGGAGCACGTCGGACAGCACAGGCGCGCCGGCCTTGTCGTACATGGTGGCGAGGATGGCCGCGCCGAGGGCCACCACCTCGTCGGGGTGCACGCGCTTCGACGCCTTGCGCCCGAAGTGTTCCTCCACGAGCGCGATGACGAAGGGCATGCGGGTCTGGCCGCCCACGAGCAGCACATCGTCGATGTCGCGAGGCTTGAGCCCCGCGATCGCGAGCGCGTCGTCGCAGATGCGGATGGTGCGCTCCACCACCGGCCGCGCGCGGGCCTCGAAGTCCTCGCGCTTGACGGTGTAGTTTACATCAATCGTGGTCTTCTCGACGCCGGTCACGCGGAGGTTCGGCACCGCCGCGGTCGCGGTGCGCTGCTCGGAGAGCGTGTGTTTCAGCTCCCGCGCCGCCGCCAAGATGCGCTCCTCGCCGCGGCGGTCGAGCCCCAGGCGATCGCCGTGCTCGGCGGTGAGGCGCTCGCGCAGGAGCGCGGCGAGGGCGTTGTCGATGTCGACACCACCCAGGAACATGTCGCCGGCGGTCGCGAGCACCCGGTACACGCTGCCCTCGAGCGAGAGGATCGACACGTCGAACGTGCCGCCCCCGAGGTCGAACACCAGGATCTTCTTCCGCTCGCCGCTGCCGTGCCCGAACACGAGGCCCGCCGCGGTGGGCTCGTTCACGATGCGCATGAGGTCGAGCCCGGCGCGCGCGGCCGCCGTGCGCACGGCGCTGCGCTGGTTCTCCGTGAACGCCGCCGGCACGGTGACCACCACGCGCGTGACGGGCCGCCGCAGCTCGGCCTCGGCGACCTTCTTGATCTCCGCGAGGATGCAGGCGGCGATCTCGGTGGGGGAGAGCACGCGCTCGCCGAGCTTGATCGCGACCATGCCGTCGGGATCGGACGTGAGCCCGAACTTCACGTGGGCGTTGAGCTGCGCGGCGAGGCTGCTCGTGTAGGTGCGGCCGATGATGCGCTTTGAGCCGTACACCACGTTCTCGGGCTCGAGGACCATGCGACGCTCGGCGACGTGCCCTGCGACCGGGAGGCCCTGGTCGTCGAAGGTGACCATGGACGGGATCGTGTTGTACCCGAGGCGTGAACGGATCACCTTGGGCTCACCGTCCTCGACGATGGCCGCGCACGTGAACGTGGTGCCGAGATCGATCCCCACCGCGGGCGCGCTCCCGTCGACCGGCGCGCGAGGCGGCGGCGGCGCGGGGGCGCGCTCGAGGGCGTAGCGTACGTCCTCGCCGCAGCCCACCTCGACGCGGGCCACCTGGAGAGTCATGCCGGAGCGCCCCTCGTCGGTCACCGTGCCCACGACCACCACGTCGGCCGCGCAGATGCGGAGGCGCCCCTCACGGGTGAGCGCCTCGAGCTTCATGGTCGTGCCGACGGGCGGCGGCTGCGGGTTCGGGAGGAAGATTCCCTCGGGGCTCGTGTTGCTCGTGAGGACGCGTGCGAGCTCCGCGTCGTCTGCCGCGAAGACCCGGAACACCCCCGCCGCTCGGCCGGCGTCCGCGCTGATGCGCCTCAAACTCTCGCTCACTGGAACATGGTACGGGCGTCTCGGGCTGGAGCGTTAGGGGGAAATGTGCGCCGCCGGAGCCGCAGCGCCGACGGCCCGACCGGTGCTAGACTGGCGACTTCACCGATCGCTCGCCGCCGCTCGCCGCCCGCCGGCCCGTCGCCCAGGACCCCCATGCCGTCGCTCCGTTCGCCTCGTTCGCCTCGTTCGTCTGGCTCGTCTGGCTCGTCTGGCTCGTCTGGCTCGTCCGGCTCGTCCGGCTCGTCCGGTTTCGCGCGCCTCGCTCGCCTCGCCCGGTTCGTGGCGCTCGCTCCGATGCCGCTCGCCACCGTGTACGCCTGCACCTCGAACGGTGCCGTCATCGCCGACGAAGACGCGTCGACCACCACGGTCCCACGCACCGACGCAGCGACCCCCCCGGTCGACTCCGGCCCGAGCGTCGACGCCCGCACCGACGGGCCGGCGAGCTTCGATCCGTCGAAGGTGTGCGCGCAAGAGCTCGAGTACTTCGCGGTGTGCAAGACGCCGCCGAACGACATCAACTGCACCGCCACCAAGTTCGAGGCGTGGTGCACGCTGAACCAGGCCGCGACCGACAGCGCGCAGCGCGTGCGCGCCCGCGCCGCCTGCCTCGACGCGAAACACTGCACTTCGAGCGTCCTGAAGGACTGCCTCTACAAGTCGTACGGCACCCAGCAGCAGACGCCGGCGCAGGCGAAGCTCGTGGCCGACTATTGCGCGACATGCGAGCCCGCGGACGCCACCTGCGCGACGCGCAAGATCGCCTACGACGCGGCCAAAGGCCCGAGCTCCATCGACGACGTGTACCTCGCCGCGTGGGAGCTCTCGGAGGCCCTCACCGTCGCGATCGACCAGAAGTGCACGGGGCCCGCCATCGCCGACGCGGGCGCCGACGCGGGGAGCTGCCAAAAGCGCTTCGGCAACTGCGCCGGGAGCCTCTTCGTCGACGCCCTCCCCGACTGCCCAAAGTGAGCGGTCCGGTCGACAGCGACGCGCTCTACGAGCGCCTCGCGGAGATCGCCTCCCAGCTCGTCGAGGACCCGCAGCACACCGCCGTGATCGCGCGCGTGCTCGACGGGCCGCAGGGCACGTTCGCCGAGGTGGCCGACCTCGCCGCGCCCTCGTCGATGGTGCGCATCGAGCTCGGCCGGCTACGGCGTCTGCATGGGATCCGCCTCATGGCGACCCACCTGCCCTGCCCCGACGGACAGCCGAACGGCCCCACGGAAGAGCCCCCGATAGGAGTCTCTATGGTTGTATTCTACATTCCCGAGCTCGCCGCCATCGCGGAGACCGCGCTGCTCGACCGCGCCCGCATCTTCGAGCTGACGCGCTCATGAGCGCCCTCGCGCTCGCCCCCGTGCTCGTCGATCCCTCGATCGTCGATCTCGAGGCCGCCGGGCACATGTCGGCGGGACCGAGCTTCCTGCTCGGGGTGCTGCTGTTGCTCTTCGCGGTGGGGGCCGCCCTCGCGGCGCTCTTCGCGCATGCCCGCGCCCTCGTGATCCGCGGCCGGCGAGAGGCCGACGCGATCACCCGCCCGGGCCCGCTGTTCGCGGGGCCTTCCAAGGTGGTCCGCGGCAGGGTCGCGTTCGCCGAGGGGTCGACCGAGGCCGTGCGCGTCCTCGTGAAGCAGCGGGTGAAGAACCACACCTCGAAGAACTCGAAGTGGCACACGTGGGAGGAGACCGAGCGCGTGGTGCACGCGCAGCCGTTCTACCTCACGCGGCAGGCCGACACCGAGCCCGGCGCCGACGGCGAGGCGGTGCTCGTCGAGCCGAGCCACGACGTGTTCGTGGTCGACGCCCTGGAGACGCGGGCGGCGCGCGAGTCCGTCACGCGGCGAGAGCGCGTGTGCGAAGTGAGCGAGGGCGAGGTCTTCTCGGCCTACGGCACCCTCGTCCGCGGGCCGCACCCCCGGGCGCGCACCGCGTACCGCGACGGCGCGCAGGGCTGGATCCTGAAGCCCCCTCGGACCGGCAAGATGGTGCTCGCGTCGGGCACGATCGACGAGCGGTACACGGGACGGGTCTCGTTCGTGCGCGGGTGGACCGCCGTGCTCACGGTCGTTTGGGCGGTCTTCAACGTGTTCGTCACGGTGCCGTTCCTCGCGGCCTCGACCTTCGGGGAGCACGAGATCGCCGAGGTGACGGGTGACCGCACGTGGACCACACGGAACAAGAGCTCGACGACGCACCACTACGCGGTGCAGGTGCTCACGGAGAGCGGCTACCGCTTCGAGCGCGAGATCGCGTCGCGCGGCTACTACGCCATCCAGCAGCAGCGCGTCACCTCCGGCGTCCGCGTGCCCGTAGTGCACGCGCTCGGGTGGGAGCGCGCCGCGTACCTGGGCGACAGGCCGACGATGAACGCCGCCGCCATCATCTTCGGGCTCATCGCGGCGGGGGTGAGCGCGGGCCTCTTCCGCGCGGGCTACCGGAAGGCGTACGCCTGGTACGACAAGGACCACCTCTCCGAGGAGGGCGGGAAGGGCCACCTGCCGTGACGCGTGCCTGGGCGCGAGCCCGCGCACGCACGCGCCCCTACTCGGTGATCTTGTAGTCCTTGATCTTGTAGAGCAGCGCCCGGTGGCTGATCTCCAAGATCTCGGCGGCGCGCGTGCGGTTGCCCTTGGTCTTCTGCAGTGCGCGCCGAATCAGGATCTCCTCCACCGCGGCGGAGGTCTTCTTGATGCTGAGCTCCCCGGAGGCGAGCTGGGCTTTCACCGGGTCGAGCGTCTCGCGGAGCCGCTCGGGGAGATCTCCCACCTCGATGAGATCGCCCTCCGCGAGCACCATCGCGCGTTCGATGGTGTTCTCGAGCTCGCGCACGTTGCCCGGCCACGCGTACTCGAGCATGAGCTTCCGCGCGTCGGTCGAGAGCCCCCGCAGCGAGGTGCCGAGGCGCGCGTTGTTGCGCGTGAGGAAATGCTCCACGAGCAGCGGCACGTCCTCCTTGCGCTCTCGGAGCGGCGGGATCACCACCGGCAGCACGTTGATGCGGTAGTAGAGGTCCTCGCGGAAGCGCCCGGCCTTCACCTCGGCGGCGAGGTCCCGGTGCGTGGCCGCGATGATGCGCACGTCCACCTTGGTGTCGCGCGTGTCGCCCACGCGACGCAGGGTCTCCTCCTGCAGCACGCGGAGGAGCTTCACCTGCAACGGCAGGGGCAGCTCGCCGATTTCGTCGAGCAGGAGCGTGCCGCCCGACGCCTCCTCGAACAACCCACGACGGTCGGACACGGCGTCGGTGAAGGCGCCCTTCTTGTGACCGAACAGCTCGCTCTCGAGGAGCGCCTCGGGGATGGCCCCGCAGTTGATCGCGACGAACGCCCCCGCCTGGCGCGAAGACCGCGCGTGGATGGCGCGCGCCACGAGCTCCTTGCCGACGCCGCTCTCGCCGGTCACGAGCACTGTGGTCTTGTACTCGGCGATCTTGGTGATCATCCGGAAGATGGCCAGCATCGGCGCGCTCTTCGCGAGGATGGTCTCGAAGCGCTGCTCGCTGCGGATCTGCTCGCGGAGGGCGCGGTTCTCGCGCCGCAGCGACTCGCGCTCCTCGGCCTTGCGCAGCACGAGCACGATCTCGTCTGGCTTGAAGGGCTTGCTCACGTAGTCGTACGCGCCCGCCTTCATCGCCTCGAGCGCGAGGTCGACGTTGCCGTAGGCGCTCATGACGATCACGGTCGCCGGGTTCTCGCGGGCGCGGAGGGCCGCGAGCAGGTCGAGCCCCCCCATCTTGGGCATGCGCACGTCGGTGAGGATCACGTCTGGGGCGAACGAGTCGACCAAGGCGAGCGCGCTCTCGCCGTTGTCGGCGACGGCCACCTCGTACCCGCTCTTCCGTAGGAGCGTGCGGAGCACGAGGCGGATGTTCTCTTCGTCGTCTACGACCAGCACGCGGCGCATGCGGGCAGCCTACCCGCCCGCGCAACTATTTCATAGCGAGGACACATAGGCATCAACACGTTGACTTCATTCACCATTTCGAACGCTACTCCTTGCGGTGTCGACGCTCGCGGCGCTCGCCGCGAGACGCGGTAGCCTGCGCGAGTGAAGACCGGCACTGACCGCCTCGCGGACGAACCGCGCCTCGCCTCCCGACTCCGCGACCGCGCCTTCGCGCTGCTCGCCCACCCCGCCTCGGTCACCCGAGACCTCGAGCACGTGAGCACCCTGCTCGCGCGCCTCGGGCGACGCCCCCGCGTCATCCTCGGGCCCGAGCACGGCTACGGCGGCGAGGCGCAGGACATGATCGGCGTCACCGACGCACGCGATCTGCACGGCACGCCGATCCGCAGCCTGTACGGCGCCGAGGTCGCCGACCTCTCGCCACGCGAGGAAGACCTCGAGGGCTGCGAGCTGGTCGTCATCGACCTCCAAGACATCGGCGCGCGCTACTACACCTTCATATGGACCGCGGTGCTCGTGCTCCGCGTCGCCGCGAAGCTCGGGGTGCCCACGCTGGTGCTCGATCGCCCAAACCCGCTCGGGAAGGCCCTGCGCGAGGGCCGCTCGCTCGACCCGCGCTTCCGCTCGTTCGTGGGGCTCGAACCCGTACCCGTTCGGCACGGGCTGACGCTCGGCGAGGTGTGCGCGTGGCGCGCCGAGGTCGAGGGGCTCCCGGAGGGCGCGCTCTCCATCGTCCCATGCGAGGGCGTGGACGACGCGGCGTCCGCACGTGACTGGGATCGCCCGTTCGTGATGACGTCGCCGAACATGCCCACCTACGAGACCGCGCTCGTGTACCCCGGCGGCTGCCTCCTCGAGGGAACGAACCTCTCCGACGGGCGCGGCACGACGCGGCCGTTCGAGCTCACGGGCGCGCCCTGGGTCGACGGCGAGCGCCTCGCGCGAGGCCTGCACGCCACGGGGCTTCCGGGCTTCCGCGCGCGTCCGGTGACCTTCCAGCCCACCTTCCACAAGCACGCCGGGCAGCTCTGCGGGGGCGTGCAGATCCACGTGACCGACGCGCGGGCGCTCCGCCCCTACGCGACGTACCTCGCCCTCGTGGCCCTCGCGCAGCAGGCCCACCCCGAGCACTTCCGCTTCCGCACCGAGCGCTACGAGTTCGTCGACGACATCCCCGCGTTCGATCTGCTCACGGGGCGCGACGAGGCGCGCACCCGCATCCTCGCCGGCGACGACCCGCGCGCGATCGCCGACGCCGAGAGCGTGCTGGGGCCGGACGACGTGGCGGCGCTGTCGCTTGCGGAGCGCGCCGCCCGGGCCAGGCACGTGCGCCCCTAGCTAGTGAGGGCGACCAAGCCCGACCTCACACGAGCCCGAGCTCGCGGAGAATGAGGCCCACCGCCACGCTGGCGGCGTTCGCGAGCAGCGACAACAGGCACGCGCGCCGCCACGGGATGCGCACGGCGCGCGCGAGGAACAGCGCCTCCACCGCCCACGCGAAGGCCTCGGAGATCAGCGCCATGTGGAGGTAGCTCACTCCGTGTTCTTGGAGCCGCGGGAACGCGAACCACACGAAGGGGTGCGTGATGGCGGAGGGCGCGACGGCGGCCCACACGGGGACCCGCCCGACGCGCCGGTAGATGGGCGCCTCGACCGCCTGGGTGAGCACGAAGGCGCGCGCCCAGTCCGCGATGTACGCCGGCTGAAAGAGATCCACACGCCGAGCCTACCAGACCGCGAGCGTCCGCTCGGGAGCCCGCGGGCGACGGCGACGACACCACCGCGCGCCGGGGTGGTACGCTCGCGCCGTGAGCCGCATCACCGTAGTAGGCGCCGGGGCCTGGGGAACCGCGATCGCCGCGCACCTCGCGCGACGCCGCCATGACGTCACGCTGTGGGCGCACGAGGCGGAGGTCGCGCGCGACGTGGGCGAGTCCCGGGAGAACAAGCTGTATCTTCCAGGTATCGAGCTGCCCGCCTCGCTCCGTGCGAGCGACGACTACGCGCAGGCGCTCACCGGCGCCGAGATCGTCGTCCTCGTGCCGCCCTCGGCGTTCTTCCGCGACATCGCGGGGCACGTCGCGCGGCTGCTGAGCGATGCGGCGCGCGTGCTCGTCGCGACCAAGGGCCTCGAGGAGGGCTCGCTGAAGCTGATGAGCGAGGTGCTCGCCGAATGTGCGCCTTCCGTCGACCCCTCGCGCGTCGCGTTCATGTCGGGGCCCAATTTCGCGAAGGAGGTCGCGAGCGGGCTGCCCACCGACTCGGTGGTGGCCGCGCGCGACCTCGCGTGCGCCGAGGCCCTCCAAGAGGCGCTCCACTCACCCGCGTTCCGCGTGTACACCAGCACCGATCCGGTCGGCGTGCAGGTAGGCGGCGCCATCAAGAACGTCATCGCCGTCGCGACGGGCACCTGCGACGGCCTCGGCCTTGGGCTCAACGCGAGGGCCGCCCTCATGACGCGAGGCCTCTCCGAGATGGCGCGCCTCGGAGTGGCGCTCGGCGCCGATCCCCTGACGTTCATGGGGATGGCGGGCATGGGGGATCTGGTGCTCACCTGCACCGGCGCCCTCTCGCGCAACCGCACCCTCGGGCTGAAGGTGGCCGAGGGCGTCGATCCGGCCGCCTACGTCGCCTCCCAGCGCAGCGTGGCCGAGGGCTACAACACGTCGGCGGCGGCGCACGCGCTCGGCGCCAAGCTCGGCGTCGAGATGCCCATCACCGACGAGGTCTTCGCGGTGCTCCACGAGGGGCGCCCGCTCGGCGAAGCGCTGAAGAACCTGCTCGTGCGCGGCTCCAAGTCCGAGCTTTACGGCATCGCCCTCCCAGGCGTGCTCCCTTCGTTGGTTCGTTAGACGGCCCCCCACCCCGGACGCGTCTCGCAGAAAAGGTGACCGTGGGCGCAAATCGGTCGAGAACGGGGCACATGCGCCCCGATCGCGCCGCGCCCGCCCTCCCGCATTCCCTGTCCAGCGCGACGACCGCCGTGTGGGTGCTCGCCGCCTCATGCGGCCTCTCGATGTCCGCCTGCCGCGCGGGCCGAGCCGACGACGCCGCTCCGGAGGCGCGCGCCACGAGCGTCGCGTCGGCCGACGAGGCCGCGGCGCGCCCCCAGCGGCTCACGCCCCACACGCGCGAGGACGCCGAGGCGGTAGGCGAGCGCTTCGTCGCCGACTGGTTCACGTTCTCGCTGGCCGAGGTCACGCTCGAGCTGTTCGACCTCCACGGCACGCGCGATCTCCAGGCGGCCCTCGGGGGGCGCGGCGCGCTGTTCGCCACGAACGCCGGCTTCTTCGACACGCGGGACGCGCCGCTCGGGCTCTCCGTGAGCCGCGGCGTCCGGCGCTCGCGTTTCTCGCGGCCGCTGTCCGGCGGCGTGCTCGAGGTCACCGGCGCAGAGGCCGCGGTGCTCGAGACCGAGAGCTACGACGCCGCGCGCGCGCCGGAGCTCGCCGTGCAGTGCAGGCCGCGGCTCGTCGTCGGAGGGAAGGCCAACGTGCGCCGCGACGACGGCAAGCGCGCGGAGCGCACCGCCGTGTGCCTCCGCGACCGCGGTCGCACCCTCGCGTTCGTGATCGCGAAGGACGCCGAGCGAGGCCCCTCGCTCTACGCGCTCGGCCGCTACCTCGAGGCGAAGGGCTGCAGCGACGCGCTCTCGCTCGACGGAGGCCCGTCGACCGGGGCCGCGTTCTTCGGCCCCCGCGGACGCGAGGAGCTCGCCCTACGCGGCCCCATCCAGCAAGCCATCGTCGTCTCGGCGCGCGAGCCCGCGCGGTGAGACGCCCACGTCGTGAGGAGCCCTCCATGAGCACGCGCCCGTTCCCCCGCACACTCTCCCGCAAGCGAACGCCGCTCGGTGTGACCTCGTCCATCGCCCTCGCGCTCGCCGTGCTCCACTGCCGGGACGCCCCGGCTCCGCCCCGCACGCCGCTCCCTGCCGCCGACACCGCCGCGACCCACGTCGTCGCCGGCACGCCGCCGCCCTACGCGCGGACGAGCGCTCGGCACGCGGCCCACGCCTACGGGCGGGTCGGCGACCTCGTCGTGGCGACTTCGCGTGCACTCTACACATTTTCGACCGCGCCGGACGGAGCCGGGAAGAAGCCGCTCCGCGGGGCGCTCCTCGACGCCGATCTCGACGCCCAAGACGACGAAGATCCGCTGCTGTGGCTCCGCCCTGCGTGGGTCGCGTCCGACGGCGTGGTCCACGCGCTGGTCGCCGCTGCGCGCGAGATCGCCTGCCCCGGCGGCGCGCGCGGCGTCGAGGTCGCCGGCGTCGTCGACGGCGTATCGCTCACCGCCTCCGCGTGCCCCTCGCCCGAGGGCGCGCTCACGACCACGCTCCGCGCCGACGGCCTCCCCGCGGGGGCCAAGCTCGGGCAGGAGCTCGGCCCGGGGCCCTCGCCCGTGGTGCTCGATCGTGGCGGCGCGGCGTGGGAGGGCACGCACCCGTTCGCCGCGCTCGCCGTGGAGGGGCCGCGCAGCACCCTGCTCATCGAGGGCTCGGGCCAGGCGACCCGGCGACTCGTGCACATCGCCAAGGAGGTCTTCCCGAGCCCCGTCGCGCTCACGTACGAGGGCGCCACCGCGTCGGTGCGCTTGCGCCTCGTACCGGAGAGGCCCGCCGCCGCGCTCGGCGCGCTCGCGCTCAAGACGGTCCCCCTCGCGCTCGCAATGTCGGGCACGCCAGGCTCGGCGACCTTCCTCGACGCCGACGGCACCCCCATCACCCGGCTCGACGTGCCGGCCGAGGGCGCCGAGCTGCGCGTGCCCGAGGGGTTCGCTGCCGAGATCGAGCTCCGCGACGCTTCGGGCCAGCGCTGCGCGCGCGCACGACAGGGCGATCCCGCGCTCGCCACGGCGACCTGCCCGAAGGCGGCGCGGCTGTCGCTCGCGGTGCGCCTCGCGGGCCCGGACGGGGCCGTCCCGGCGCCGTTTCACGCCCTGGTGTACGGCGAGCACGGCACGCCGGATCCCGAGCTGGTCGACCTCGGGGCTCGCGGAGAGAAGCTCGCGCGCGTGGCCGAGAGGAACAACCTCTACTCGATCGACGGTGGCGGCGAGCTCGCGCTCCAACCGGGCAGCTACCACGTGCTCGTCGCGCGCGGCCTCGAGAGCACCATGGAGGAGCGCCACCTGACGCTCGCCCCAGGCGCCACCGAGCGGCTCGCCTTCGACCTCCGCCGCGTACTGCCCGCCGACGTGCTCTCGGCCGACTTTCACCTGCACGCGGCGCCGAGCCCCGACTCGAGCGTGTCGCTCGCCCAGCGCGTGACGACGCTCGCGTGCGAGGGGCTCGCCTTCGCCGTCGCGACGGACCACAACCGCATCACCGACTACTCGCGAGCCGTGCAGAAGCTCGCACCCACACCGCCCGCGCTGCTCCCCGCGCTCGCGATCGGCGACGAGATCACCTCGTCCGGCGCGCGCCTATGGGGACACTTCAACGCCTTCCCGCTCCCCGCGGCGACCCTCGCCCCGGAGGACGCCACCATTCCCTACTTCGACGTCGCCCCACGCGAGCTCTTCGCCGGCGCGCGGCGGGCGGGCGCCGCCATCGTGCAGGTGAACCACCCGCGCATGCCGCCGCGCATCGGGTACTTCAACCAAGCCGACTTCGACTCCGAGAGCGGGCGCGCCGGCGCCGACTTCGCCGAGGACTTCGACGCGGTCGAGGCCCACAACGGCATCTGGCTCGAGTCGCCGGCGCGCGTACGGGAGGGGCTGCGCGATCTCGTCGGCCTCGCGCGGCGCGGGAAGAAGGTGGCCGCCACGGGCAACAGCGACTCGCACAAACTGGTGTTCGAGGAGCCGGGCTACCCGCGCACTTTCGTGCTGCTCGACCCCAAGACGGCGACGACCGAGCCCCTGGAGCAGCGCGTGATCTCGGCCGTCAAACAGCGCCACACCGTCGTGAGCTCGGGCGCCTTCATCGACGCGCGCCTCGACGGCCAGCTGCCCGGCGACGTGGTCACGCCCCGCGGCAAGACCATGAAGCTCCACGTGCGCGTGCTCGCGCCCGCGTGGGTGCCCGTCGAGACCGTCGAGATCTGGCTCGATGGCGGCGTCACGCGGTCGCTCCCCGTCACCGCGACGGGCGCCGGCGTGCGCTTCGAGGCCGACGTGACCCTCCCCGTGGATCGCGACCGAACGGTGACCGTGTGGGTCGAGGCGAAGCGCCCGCTGCCTCGCGTGCTCCACGAGACCGACGCGCGAGCCATCGCCTTCACGACGCCGTTTTACGTGGACGCCGACCACGACGGGCAGGTGCGCCTCGCGCCGGCGAGGGACGCGAAGGACGCGAAGGACGCGAATACGGCGAAAGTAAATTAGCCACGCCTGCGCGACGCGCCATCGTCACGAGTCCGTCGCTGCGAATTGTCCTATTTGCAGCCAAACTTCGACGCGCGCGGAATGCGAGCGTCACGTTGGCGCCTCATGCTGTGAGTCATGCGATGGCGTCCTCTCTTGGTCGGGGCTCTGGGCCTCTTCGTGGTCGGGCACGGCGCGAGCCACGCGCTCGCCGAGCCGCGGGTCTCGGAGGTCCAGTCGGCGTTCTCACGGACCGCGACCCGCGGGCGGATACGGCCACGCACGACGGCCGAGCCCGTCGTCATCGTCGCGATCGACGGCGTGCGGCCTCGCGAGGTCTTCGAGGGCGAGGATCCCGCGCGTGTTCAAGGCCACGCACCTCGCTCGGGCCGTGAGCTGCTGCCGAACCTGTACGCCCTCGCAGACGCAGGGCGCCTCATCGGGAGCGACGAGGCGGTCGTGGCGTCGGGGCCGGCGTACGTGTCGCTGCCGGGGTACACGGAGATGTTCACGGGCTCGCCGAGCCGCTGCGCCTCCAACGAGTGCGGCCGCACGCGCGCGCCGACGCTGGTGGACGCGGCGGTGCTCGCCGGTCTTCGCGCGTCCGTGGTGACCTCGTGGGAGCGAATCTGCCTCGCGGCGGCTCAGGCCCCGGAGCTGCTGGACGCGTCGTGTGGACGGCACGAGGGGCACCTCGACTCGGAGGGCGACACGCTCATCGAGTCGCTGCTCGAGCGCGACGCGGCGCTGTCGCCGTCGCCCGGGGCCGCCGACTACCGACCCGACTGGGCCACCGCGGAGCTCGCCATCCGCGTGCTCGAGGCGAAGCGCCCCGACGTGCTGTTCGTGGGCCTCGGCGACACCGACGAGCTCGCACACGCAGGGAACTACGCGGCCTACGTCACCGCGCTCGGGCGCGCCGACGCGTTCCTCGGTGCGTTGCGCGCCACGCTCGCCGCCGAGGGAGAGCGCGGACGAAACACGACCGTGATGGTGGTCACGGACCACGGGCGCTCGTACGGCTTCCGTGACCACGGCGCGGCGTTCCCCGAGTCGCGGTTCGGCTTCCTGCTCGTGTCGGGACCGCGCGTACCGCGCGGCGAGGGGCCCGGTGCAGAGGTGACGCTCGGGGACGTGGGGCGCGGCGCCGGGCGCCTGCTCGGCGTCGGTGGAGAGGACTCGCCGTTCACGACCTGGCTCTCGGGGCGCTGACGCATCTCCGAAGAAGGTACGGGTTCGTCACGAGGGCGACACATTGCTCGGGTCTATTCCGCCCGCACGGCGGTCGGCGACGGAACGTCCCAGCCCACCGCTGGCCCAGGAGTCGAGATGCCGAACGTTCTCGTGGCGGGCGCGCAGTGGGGCGACGAGGGGAAGGGCAAGATCGTCGATCATCTCGCCGCGCGCGCCGAGTTCTCGGTGCGCTTCGGCGGCGGCGCGAACGCAGGTCACACGCTGGTCGTCGACGGACAGAAGCTCGTGCTGCACCTCGTGCCGGCGGGCATCCTCCACCCGCAGTGCCGCGGCCTCATCGGCAACGGCTGCGTAATCGATCCCAAGAGCCTGCGTGGCGAGCTCGACGGCCTCACGAGCGCCGGCGTCGACGCGGGCCCCCGGCGGCTCGGCGTCTCTGCGCTCGCGCATGTCGTCACGCCGTACCACAGGCTCGCGGACCTGGCGGGCGGCAAGGCCATCGGCACCACGGGGCGCGGCATCGGGCCGGCCTACACCGACAAGGTTCGGCGCGCCGGGGTGCGCCTCGGCGACGTGCTCGCTGGGGTCCACCTGCCCATGCTCGAGGCGCAGCGCGCGCACTACGCGCGACTCCTCGGGGACGAGGCGCCGCTCCCCGACGCCGCTGACGTCGCGAAGGCGCTCAGCGACGATGTGAGCGCGCTCGCCGCGCACGTGGGCGACGTGGCCGACGAGCTCCACCGGGCCATGAGGCGCGGCGCGCGAGTCCTCTTCGAGGGCGCCCAGGGCGCGCTGCTCGACGTCGATCACGGAACCTACCCGTTCGTCACCTCGTCGACCACCACCGCCGGCGGCGTGTCGTCCGGGGTCGGCGTGTACGTCGAGCTCGCGCGGCGGGTCGCCGTGCTCAAGGCGTACACCACGCGCGTGGGCAACGGCCCGTTCCCCACCGAGCTCTCCGACGAGACGGGGCAGCGCATCCGCGACATCGGCCGCGAGGTGGGCGCGACCACCGGGCGACCTCGCCGCACGGGCTGGCTCGACCTGCCCGCGCTCGCGCACGCGTTCCGCCTGAACGGCACGACCGACATGGCCATCACCAAGCTCGACGTACTCGCGGGCTTCGAGACGCTGAAGGTGGCGACCGAGCACCGCGCGGGGGTGCCGGTGTACCGCGAGCTGGAGGGCTTCGGCTCCCTCGAGGGGATCACGCGCTACGACGACCTCCCCGAGGCCGCGCGGCGTTACCTCGAGCTCCTGTCGCGCGAGCTCGACGCCAGGCTCTCCATCCTGTCGCTCGGCGCCGAGCGCGACCGCACGCTGGTGCTCCACGAGGTGGTCGGCGCATGACGCCCCTCCCCCCGACGCGAGAGCTGGGGCAGTCGAATGCTCCGCGCCTGGGAGATCTCGACCGAAAAGCAGCGGCGTCCGCCATCGCCGCGAGGTGGGCCGAGGGCACGCAGACGCGCCGAGCCGGCAGCGACGGCGCGTGCGATCCGCAGCTCCGCTCGCACTACGCGCAGAGCACACGCATCGGAGGGGCGCGCATCGCCTCGACCACGGACGGCGTCGGCACGAAGGTCGAGATCGCCGAGCGCACCCGCACCTACGACACGATCGCGTTCGATCTCGTCGCGATGGTCGTGGACGATCTCGCGGCCGCGGGGGCGGCGCCCGTCGCGTTGACCAACGTGCTCGACGTAGACCGCATCGACGTCCCCACGGTCGACGCGCTCATGCGAGGGCTCGCCCGCGCGGCGGTCGCCGCCGACGTCGCCGTCACGGGCGGCGAGATCGCCGAGCTCGGGGCCCGCGTCGGAGGCTTCGGGGAGGGCATGCACTTCAACTGGTGCGCCACCGCGATCGGCCACTACCCCGAGGGGCGCGAGCCCCTCACGGGCCAGGACGTTCGCCCCGGCGACGCGCTGATCGCCCTGGAGAGCGCCGGGTTCCGCTCCAACGGCTTCTCCCTCTTGCGTGCCACTCTCCAGCGCGCGTTCGGCGACGACTGGCACGACGCGTCAGGGCCTGGCGCCACGTGGGGCGAGCTCGCGCTCCTGCCCTCCACGATCTATGCGCCGCTCGTGGAGCGCCTCCTCGCGTCGGGGGTCGCGCTCACCGGGGCGGCCCACGTCACGGGCGGCGGCGTTCCCAACAAGCTCGGGCGCGCGCTCCGCGCGACGGGGCTCGGCGCCCACCTCACCTCCCTGTACGAGCCCCCCCCGTACGTGATCGAGGCGCAGCGACTCGGCGACATCGACGACGCCAGCGCGTACCGCGCATGGAACATGGGCCAGGGCTTCATCCTGGTGCTCCGGCCCGGAGCGGTCGGCGACGCGCTCGCCACCTGCGCGGCCCACGGGATCGTCGGCAGGGAAGCCGGCGTCGTCGTCGACAGCGGCGCCATCCGAATCGAGTCCCGCGGCCTGCACGGCGGGAGCCTGAGCTTCCCCACGTCGGCGCGCGGGACCACGGGGGGTACGCCGTGACCCGCGTGATCGCCATCGAGAGCCGGCGTGGGGCCGAGGATCCGCGAGCCCACGCCCTCGGAGAGCACGTGTCACGCGCGCTCGGCACGCCCACGAGCGCGCGCTCCGTGAGGCTCTTCGCGACGACGCACCAAGAGGTCTCCGACCTCGAGCTCGCGGCGTTCGCCCGCGGCGCCCTCGCCGATCCGCTCGTGGACGACGTGGAGGTCAGCGCGCTGCTCTCCCCGCTGGGGGCGAAGAGTTACGTGCATCTTGCACGCTTACCCGGTCTCACCGACGACGAGGCGAGGAGCGCCGAGCTCTCGTGGGCGCTCGTCAGGGGGGAGCCCGCGACCGACGGAGCGACCTTCTTCGCGCAGGAGCTCGTCGTGTTCGACGAGGCGCTCTCCCCCGCCACGCTCGAGCGCCTCGCGCGCGACGTGCTCGGGAACCCGAACGTGCACGAGCTCTCGTGGGGACACCTGCCCTTCGTGCCGGTCGCGCCCAAGCGCGTCTCGCTCGCGGCCCACGCCCGCGTCCTGGCGGTGCCGCTCCCCGACTCCGACGAGGCGCTCGTCGCGCTCTCCAAGGCGCGCTCGCTGGGGCTCTCGCTCGTCGAGCTCCGCGCGATCGCCGCGCACCTCGCGGAGCCCGAGGTCGCCCGCGCGCGCGCCGCGAACGGGCTCCCCGAAGCGCCGACCGACTGCGAGCTCGAGATCTTCGCGCAGACCTGGTCGGAGCACTGCAAGCACAAGGAGTTCGGCGCCACCATCGCCATCGACGATCGCGAGCGTGGCGAAGCGCGCACGCTCCGCTCGCTCTTCAAGACGTGCGTCGCCGGGCCCACGCGCGAGGTGTGCGCGACGCTCGAGGCGCGCGGCCAGGGCTTCGTGGTGGTCGTGTTCGACGACAACGCGGGCATCGTCCGGGTCGACGAGACGAAGAACCTCACCCTGAAGGTCGAGACGCACAACTCGCCCTCGGCGCTCGACCCGTACGGCGGCGCCATCACCGGAGTCCTCGGGTGCAATCGCGACGCGGTGGGCACGGGACGCGGCGGCGGACGCCTCTACTTCAACACCGACGTGCTGTGCTTCGGCACGCCAAGCTACGCGGAACCGCTCCTCCCCGGTCAGCTGCATCCTGCACGCGTGTTCGAGGGCGTCGTGGCCGGCGTGCGCGACGGGGGCAACAAGTCCGGCGTGCCCACCGTGAACGGCGCGCTTGTGTTCGACGACCGGTACGCCGGCAAGCCGCTCGTCTTCTGCGGCTCGGCGGCGCTCGTACCGGCGTCCGTGTCGGTCGACGGCGTCTCCCTGCCCGCGTGGAAGAAGGACGTGCGGGTCGGAGACCACATCGTCACGATGGGCGGCCGCGTGGGCCAAGACGGCATCCACGGCGCGACGTTCTCGTCGAGCGAGCTCGGCGAGGGGCAGAGCCGCGGCGTGGTCCAGGTCGGCAGCCCGTTCACGCAGAAGCTCGTCGTGGACCTCCTCGAGGAGGCCTCGGCGCTCGGGCTCATCGCGGGGGTGAACGACAGCGGCGCGGGCGGCCTGTCGTCGTCGGCGGGCGAGCTCGCGCGGCTGACCGGCGGCGCGCGCGTCGACACGAGCCTCGTGCCGCTCAAGTACCCGGGGCTCCGCCCCTGGGAGATCTTCGTCTCCGAGTCGCAGGAGCGCATGACCCTCGCGGTGCGCCCCGAGCACCTCGCGCCGCTCCTCACCCTCGCCGCGGAGCGCGGGGTGGAGGCCCGCGCCATCGGCGAGTTCACCGCTACCGGCCAGCTCGAGGTCGTCTTCGGGACGGTGCCCGTCGCGTCGCTCTCGCTCGCGTTCCTCCACGACGGCGTGCCGCCGCTCAGCCTGTCGGCGATCGTCGAGTCGCCGCGCTCGCGCCCTTGCCAGCTCCACGCCCGGTCGCTCGGGCCCCTGCTCCTCGACGTGCTCGCGTCGCCGAACGTGTGCAGCCGCGAGGCCACCGTGCGCGCCTACGACCACGAGGTGAAGGGCAAGACCGTGGTGAAGCCCCACATGGGCGTGGCGGGGCACGCGCCGCAGGACGCGGCCGTCCTGCTCGTCGACCACGAGGGCCACGAGGGCGTGGCCGTGGCGAACGGCATCTGCCCGCGGTACGGCGACCTCGATCCGTACGCGATGGCGCAGGGCGCGTTCGACGAGGCGGTGCGATCGCTCGTGTCCGTCGGCGCGCGCCTCCCCGGCGACGCCCGTGGCCCCTTCGAGTTCTTCGCCGGCTGCGACAACTTCTGCGTCCCCGACTCGGTGTTCCACCCCGAGACGAACCCCGACGGGCGCGAGAAGCTTGGCAAGCTCGTGCGCATCGCCGAGGGCCTCGCCGAGATGGTGCGCGCCTTCGAGGTGCCGCTCGTCTCGGGCAAGGACAGCATGAAGAACGATCTTCGCGCGGGCGGGCGGAAGATCAGCGTGCCGCCGACGCTGCTCGTCACGATGGTCGCGAAGGTGCGCGACGTGCGCCGGGTCGTCACGAGCGAGTGGAAGCGCCCGGGCGACGTCGTCTTCCTCGTGGGAGAGACCCACGACGAGCTAGGGCGGTCGATCGCCCTCTCGGTGCTGCGCGACGAAGGGGGCCTCGCCCCGCGCGTGCGCGTCCCCGAAACACGTGCACTTTACACGCTCATGACCACGGCCCACGAGCGGCGGCTCCTCGCTTCGAGCCACGACCTCAGCGACGGCGGGCTCGCCGTGGCGCTCGCGGAGTGCTGCATCGGCGCGGGACTGGGCGCCCGCGTGCACAGCGGCGCTGACACGCTCCCCGCGTTCTCGGCGCTCTTCTCCGAGTCGCACGCGCGCTTCGTGGTGTCGGTGCCGGCAGCGCGGGCCGACGAGGCCTCGGCGCTCTTCGGCGACCGCGCCTCGCGCCTCGGCGAGGTCGGCGGCGACGCGCTCGAGATCACCTGGCGAGGTGAGCACACACTCCGGCTCGCCGTCGCGGACCTGGCGCGCGCCTGGCAGCGGGGGCCGCAGTGACCGCCCTCGTCATCGCGGGGTTCGGCCTCAACTGCGAGGAAGAGTCGGTCGCCGCCTATCGCAAGGCGGGCGCCCGCGCGCGCGCCGTGCACGCCGCCGAGCTGTTCTCCGGCGCGGTGTCGCTACGCGGCGTCTCGATCGTGCACCTCTCCGGGGGCTTCTCGTTCGGGGACGACCTCGGCTCGGGCCGCGTATTCGCCAATCGCCTTCGCCTTGGGCGCCTGCCCTCCGGGTCGACCGTCCTCGCCGAGCTCGCCGCGTTCGTCGCCGACGGCGGCCTGGTCTTCGGCGTGTGCAACGGCTTCCAGATCCTGGTGCGCGCGGGGCTCCTGCCCAACCTGAGCGGCGCGTTCGAGCCAGAGGTCACGCTCGCGCACAACGACTCGGGCCGCTTCGAAGATCGCTGGGTCTCGTGCGTGGCGGGTCCCTCGCCAAGCCCCGCGTTCCGCGGTGAGACGCGCTTCGACATGCCCGTACGCCACGGAGAGGGAAAGCTCGTCACGCGCGACGCCGACGTCCGCGACGCCTTGGTCCGCCAGCGCCTCGTCGCGCTCCAGTACGCCGACGCCAACGGCCCCCAAGAGGCCTCCCCGGCGAACCCGAACGGATCGACCCTCGCATGCGCGGCGCTCACGGATCCCACCGGCCGCGTGCTCGGCGCGATGCCCCACCCCGAGGCGTACCTGCGCCCCGAGCTGCACCCTGCCTGGCCTACGCGGGCGCGCGAGCGCCTCGAGCGGGGCGACGACGAGCGCAACAGCGAGCCGGCCGACGGTCTCCGCGTGTTCCAGAACCTCGTCGCGGCGGCCCGCGCGTGTGGGCGCCTGAAGGATCCCTCATGACGACCCAGCCCCTGGGGTTCGCGCCGGCTGCCGACGGCGACGTGCCCATCCGCCGCGCGCTGCTCACCGTCTGGGACAAGACCGGCCTCGTAGACCTCGCGCGCTGCCTCGCGTCGTTCGGCACCGAGCTCTACTCCACGGGCAAGACCGCCGCGCTCCTCCGCGCGGCGGGGCTCGAGGTGCGCGACGCGCAGGAGCTCACCGGCCGGCCCGAGGCGTTCGGGGGTCGCATGAAGACCCTCTCCTACGAGATCGCGTCGGCGCTGCTCTTCGATCGTGACCGCGACGCGGCCGAGGCGCGCGCGCTCGGCGTCACGCCGATCGATCTCCTGGTCGCGAACCTCTACCCGTTCGGGGAGTACCGCGACCGCGGCCTCGCCACGGGCGAGCTTGTAGAATACATCGACATCGGCGGCCCGACGCTCGTGCGCGCGGCGGCGAAAAATTTCCGTCACGTCGCCTCGGTCGTCTCCCCCGCCGACTACCCCGCGCTCATCGCCGAGCTCACCGAGCGGCGGGGCGCGCTCTCCGCGGCGACGCGCCGGCGCCTCATGACAAGCGCCTTCGAGGCGACGGCGCGCTACGACCGCGCGATCGCCGATCACCTCGCGAGCGAGCGCGAGGACCGCGAAGAGCGACCCGCGCCCAACGCCCCCCCGATGCGCTTCGGCCGAGGCGTGGCGCTCCGTTACGGTGAGAATCCGCACCAGCGGGCGCGCCTCCATCCGCGCGCGGGCAGCGCCTCCCCCACGGCCCTCCTGCTCTCCGGCAAGGAGCTCTCCTACAACAACCTGCTCGACGTGGAGGCCGCGCTCGCGGCGCTGCGCGGGCACGAGCGCGGCCACGCGTGCGTGGTGGTGAAGCACGGCAACCCTTGCGGCTTCGCGGTCGCCAAAACGCCGGGCGAGGCGCTCGAGCTCGCTTGGGCCGGCGATCCCGTCTCCGCCTTCGGCTCGGTCCTCGCGTTCTCGAGCCCCCTCACGCGGTCCTGTCTGGCCCCGCTCGCGCTCGACGCGGAGGACCGCGCCGCGCGCCGCTTCGTGGAGGTCGTCGTGGCGCCTGCGTTCGACGAGGGCGCGCGGGCCCTACTCGCCACCGCCAAGAACCTGCGCGTCCTGCCGCTCTCGGTGGACGCGCTGCCCGGCGACGACGACGCGCGGCTCTGCCTCGGCCACCTGCTCGTCCAGGACCCCGACGACACCCTCTTCGCCTCGCTGCGGACCGCCACGAGCGCGCCGTTCACGCCCGACGCAGAGCTCGCGGCGTTCGGGATCAGGGCGGCGCGGGCGGTGAAGTCGAACGCCATCGCCATCGTCCGACGGGCACCGCGCGAGGGGCTCCAGCTGCTCGGTATGGGCGCGGGGCAACCGAACCGCGTCGCCTCGGCACGCATCGCCGTGGACCGCGCGCGTGAGACGCTCCGCGCCGCCGCCGTCGACCGTGACGCCCCGACGCTCTCGGACGCGATGGGCAAAGCCTACGCCGTGTCGGACGCGTTCCTGCCCTTCGCCGACACGCTGGAGACCCTGGCCGACGCCGGGATCCGCGTCCTCCTTCAGCCCGGAGGCTCCATTCGCGACCGCGAGGTCATCGCCCGCGGTGACGCCTTGAGCGTGCACGTCGTCATGACGGAGACCCGACACTTCCGCCACTGAGCCCAGACCCCGCCTCGCCCGCCACGCCCACTACGCCCACCACTCAGGGAGACCGACCGTGAAACATGCAAGCGAGCCGCAGGCGAGCGAACGCCCATGCCTACCCACCCAAGGGAGGGCAGCGTGAACCTACACGTGGGGCCCGAAGGGGCGCACGAAGGTCGATGGCGAGCGCGCGCCGAAGGCGAGGTGTCGCCATGAAGGTGATCGCCGAAGTCCGAACGCCGCAGCTCACCAAGCTCCACGCAGGGAAGGTCCGCGACAGCTTCCGCATCGACGCGGAGCGCCGCCTCATCGTCGTGACCGATCGTATCAGCGCGTTCGATCTGCGCCTCTCGACACCCGTGCCGCAGAAAGGTGAGGTGCTGAACCGCCTCGCCGCGTTCTGGTTCTCGGCAACGCGGGACGTCGTGCCGAACCATTTGCTCGAGGCCGTCTCCGAGCAGGCCTCCCTCGTACGCGAGGCCACCCCCGTGCGCGTCGAGATGGTCGTGCGCGGGTACATGGCCGGGAGCATGGCGAGAGGCTACGCGGCCGGCAAGCGCGAGTTCTCGGGCGCGAGCGTCGGAGCCGGCCTCGAGGAGAACGGTCGCCTTCCTTCGCCCATCGTCACGCCCACCACCAAGGAAGACGCGGATCGCGAGATCACCCCCGACGACCTCGTGCGGGAGGGCCTCGCGACGAAGGCGCTCTACGACAAGATGGCGAGCGTGTCACTCGAGCTGTTCCGCCGCGGCAGCGAGGTCCTCCGCGCGAAGGGCCTCGTGCTGGCCGACACGAAGTACGAGTTCGGGCTCATCGGCGACGACCTCGTGCTCATCGACGAGATCCACACGCCGGACTCTTCCCGCATCTGGGACGCGGCCACCTACGCGAAGAGCCCGAAGGACGTGCCCCCGCTCGACAAGGAGCTCGTCCGCGCGTTCATGCTCAGGGAGCGAGAGCGAACCGGGGCCTTCCCGCTCGCGCTCCCCGCGAGCGTCGTCGAGGAGACGCGTGCACGCTACGTCGAGCTCCTTCGCAGAGTCACGGGCCACGAGCCCTCGGGCGCGCCGGACCCGCTCGCGCGGCTCTACGAGGCGCTCGTCGCGGGGGGCCACATCAAGCCCGGCTTCGTGGTCGTGTGCATGGGCTCGCCCTCCGACGTGGAGCACGCCAAGCGCGTGCGGAAGGTGCTCGCGAGCTACGGGGTCCGCACCTTCGTGCGCGTGATCTCCGCGCACAAGAACGGCGAGCGCATCCAAGAGCTCGCGGACAGCTACAACGGCGCGCTCGAGCCCGGCGCGGTCATCGCGATCGCGGGAGAGTCGAACGGCCTCGGCGGGGCCCTCGCGGCGAACCTCGAGCTGCCCGTGGTGAACGCGCCCCCCTACGGCGATAAATCTGACCTCATACTGAACCTCCAGTCGTCGCTCATGATGCCCTCGAACATCCCCGCGACCACCGCCATCCGGCCGGAGAACGCAGCGCTCGCGGCGCTGCGCTCGCTGAACCTGCGCCACCTGAAGGCGCGCTTCTCCGGCGAGATCCGGGAGATGAAGGCCCGGCTCATTCGGGCCGACGACGCGATGCAACGCGAGCTCGGCGCCGACGACGAGGCGGTCACGTGACCTCGATCGACGCGCACCGCGCTCGCGCGATCTCGCCGCTCGATGGTCGCTACGGAGCGCGCCTGGCGCCCCTCTCCGAGTACTTCTCGGAGCACGCGCTCATGCGCGCACGCCTCACCGTGGAGGTGGAGCACGCGCTCGCGCTCGACGACACCGGGCTCTTCGGCACGCTCGACGCGGAGGAGCGCGAGCGCCTTCGGGCCGCCGCCGAGCTCGACGACGCGGGTTACGGCGAGCTGAAGTCGATCGAGAGCGAGCTTCGCCACGACGTCAAGGCGTGCGAGGTGTATCTCCGCCGGCGCGGCGCCCTCCGGCGCCCGAACCGCGTCCACTTCGGCCTCACCTCCGAGGACGTGAACAACCTGGCGTACGGCGTACTCTTCGACGGCTTCCTCGGCGACGTGCAGCTCCCGCTCGTGCGGCGACTCGGCACGGCGCTCACGGTCCTGGTGCGCGAGCACGCGGCCACGCCCTTCCCCGCGAACACGCACGGTCAGCCCGCCTCCCCGACCACGGCGGGGAAGGAGCTCGCCGTATTCCTGGGGCGCGTCGTGCGCGCGCACGACGCGCTCGCGCGGCAGCGCCTCTTCGGCAAGCTGAACGGCGCGACCGGCAACCGCTCGGCCCTGCGCGCCGCGTGTCCCACCTACGACTGGGCGAGCTACGAGCGACGCGTGGTCGAGCGCCTCGGCCTCGTGCCGAACCCCGCGACGACCCAGATCGAGGACCACGACTCGCTCGCTCGGTGGCTCAACGAGGTGCGCGTCACGAACAACGTCGTCCTCGATCTCTGCCAGGACGCCTGGCAGTACGTCTCCCGCGGGTGGCTCGCCCAGCGGGCGCAGCCAGGCGAGGTTGGGTCTTCGACCATGCCGCACAAGGTGAACCCGATCCACTTCGAGAACGCCGAGGGCAACCTGCTCCTCTCGAACAGCGCCCTCGCGTTCCTCGCCGACAAGCTCTGCCGCTCCCGGATGCAGCGCGATCTCTCCGACAGCACGGTGCTCCGCAACGTCGGCGTCGCGCTCGCGCACCACGTGCTCGCCCTCGAGGAGGTGCTCGTCGGTCTTGGGCGCGTGGCGGTCGACCCTGCGGCGTGCCTCGCGGCGATCGCCGCCGTGCCGGAGCTGCTGGCCGAGCCGATCCAGACCATCCTGCGCCTCCACACCGACGGCGACCCGTACCAAACGCTGAAGGACCTCACGCGGGGGCGAGCGCTCACGCGCGCGGCGCTCGAGGCGTTCGTCGCGACCCTCGACGTGGGCGCACACGTGAAAGAGCAGCTCCTCGGGCTCGAGGTCACGGCCTACCTAGGCGACGCCGAGGCGACGGCCCGCGCGATCGCGGACCTCGCGGACGAGGCGCTCGGGCAATGAGCACGCCCTCGCGCTTGAACGCGGCGGTGCTCGGGCGTGGCGCGCGTGAGCACGCCCTCGCGCTGCGCCTCGAGGCCGACCTCGGCCCCGGCGCGGTCGTAGTGGTGCCGGGCAATCCCGGCGTGCGCGGCTCACTCGGCGACGTCTCGACGGGGGCGCTCCCCGCGGAGCTCCGCCGGCGCGACGTCTCGCTGGTAGTGATAGGGCCCGAAGCGCTGCTCGCCGAGGGCCTCGCCGACGCGCTCCGCGCCGAGGGCTTCGCGGTCGTCGGCCCTACGCGCGAGGCCGCTGCGCTCGAGACGTCGAAGGCGTTCGCGAAGTCTTTCCTCTCGAGGCACGCCATCCCGACCGCGCGCGCCCTCACGCTCGAGGCCGGCGAGTCGCTGCGCTCCGAGACGCCGTGGGGCGACGACGCCGAGGACGGCGGGGTGGTGAAGTACGATGGCCTCGCCGAGGGCAAGGGAGTCATCGTCTGCGAGAGCGCCGAGGCGGTGCGGACCGCGGTGGGCGAGCTCCGCGCGCGGTACGGCCCCGACGCGCGGCTCCTCATCGAAGAGCGGCTCCTCGGGCCCGAGCTCTCCCTCATGCTCCTCGTGTCGGACGGCGAGGCCGTGCTCCTGCCCGAGTCCCGCGATCACAAGCGCCTCCTCGACCACGACGAGGGCCCCAACACAGGCGGCATGGGCGCCTTCTCGCCCGTGCTCGCGGCCGACGATCCGCTCCGCGCGCGCCTCCTCACGGAGATCGTCACGCCCACGGTGCGCGGCCTCGTGGCGGACGGCCTGCGCTATCGCGGCTTTCTTTACATCGGACTTATTCTCACGAGCGACGGGCCGAAGGTGCTCGAGTTCAACGTGCGGTTCGGCGATCCCGAGGCGCAGGTGGTGCTCCCGCGGATCGGCGGCAGCTTCGCGGAGCTCTGCTTGCGGTGCGCCGAGGGGCGCCTCGCGGGCGCTTCGGCGGCGGCCCTCGACCACCACGCGGTCGGCGTGGTCCTCGCGCGGGCCGGCTACCCCACCACGAGCGAGGGCCCCCCGGTCTGCCTCGCCGACGCGGCGCTCGCGCCCTCCGGACGCGTCCACGTGTGCGTGGCGAGCGCCCTCCGTCACGAGCCTGCCTCCCTCTGCTTCACGCGGGGGCGCGCGCTCACCGTCGTGGGTCTTGGGCCGTCGCGGGCGGCGGCGCGCGAGGCCGCCTACGCGCGGGTCGGCTCGCTCGGGGCGCCGGGCCTCGTGCACCGATCCGACATCGGGAGCGGCTCGTGAGGTCACTCGGGGTCCTCGTGTCGGGCCGCGGCTCCAACCTGCGCGCCCTCCACGCCGCCACGGAGCCCGGCGGGGTCCTCTCGGGCGTGGCGCGCATCGCCGTCGTCGCGAGCGACAAGCCCGAGTGCGGAGGGCTCGCGTTCGCGCGCGAGCGACGACTGCCAACCATCGCGCTCCCTGTCCTCGGCCGCTCCCGCGAGGTGTGGGACGCAGCGCTCGCCGACGCGCTCGACGTCCACGAGCAGGGGGCGCCGCTCGACCTGCTCGTCCTCGCGGGCTTCATGCGCATCCTCTCGGCGGGCTTCGTCGCGCGGTACGCCGGGCGCATCGTCAACATTCACCCCGCGGACACGCGGGTCCACCAGGGGCTCGGGGGGTACGCGTACGCGCACGCCGCCGGCCTCGCCGAGACCTGGATCACGGTCCACCTCGTGGACGCAGGGCTCGACACGGGCCAGGTGCTTGGGCGGCGCGCCGTCGACCTCCGGGGCGCCGGCTCACTCGAAGAGATCGAGCGCCGCGGCCTCCAGGTCGAGCACGCGCTCTACAGTGAAACCCTCCGCGACCTCTTGCTCGGCGAGCGGGGCGCAGAGAACGCGGCGAGGTGAGCCATGTGCGGGATCGTCGGAATCTTCGGGCGCGTGCCGGTGGCGGAGCGGATCGTCTACGCCCTGACGGCGGTGCAACACCGCGGCCAAGACGCGGCGGGCGTCGTCACCTTCGATGGCCGCTTCCGCCTACGCAAAGGCCGAGGGCTGGTCGCGGACGTCTTCCGCGAGCCGAAGGACATCGCCGATCTGCAGGGGAACGTGGGCCTCGGCCACACGCGCTACGCAACGCAAGGCAGCACCGAGGTGCTCGACGCGCAGCCGTTCACCATGTCGTACCCGTTCGGGCTCGCGATGGTGCACAACGGGAACGTGACGAACTTCGAGGCGCTGCGCTCGGAGCTCCTGCGCGATCGCCAGCGCGTGATCGAGACCACGAACGACCTCGAGCTGCTCATCTACACGCTCGCCCACGAGCTCGAGCGCGTGGGCTTCAAGGAGCTCACGCCGGCGGGCGTCTTCGACGCGGTGCGGGCCCTGCGCGCGAAGGTCGACGGCGCGTACTCCACGATCACGCTGCTCGCGCACAAGGGCGTGCTCGCCTTCCGCGACGCGCACGGCATCCGCCCGCTCGTGTACGGCCGGCGGGAGACCCCTCGGGGCGTGGAGCACGCGTTCGCTTCGGAGTCGACGGTGTTCGACTACCTCGGCTTCGAGCTCGTGCGCGATCTGGCGCCGGGCGAGACGGCCTTCGTCGACGCCGACGGCGCTGTACACTTCGACGTCGAGGGGGGCGTCACTCCCGCGTTCTGCAGCTTCGAGCACATCTACTTTGCGCGGGAGGACTCGACCTTCGACGGGCACCTCGTGGCGGGCGAGCGCGTGGGGATGGGGCGTCTCCTCGCGCGCGCGGTGCGGGCGCAGGGCCTCACGCCCGACGTAGTGATCGACGTGCCGTCCTCGGCTTACTTCGCCGCCTCGGGGCTCGCCGAGGAGCTCGGGGTCCCGTACCGCCGCGGGCTCACGAAGAACAACCACGTGGGTCGCAGCTTCATCGTGCCCTCGCAGATCGATCGCGAGCGCCTCGTGCGGCAGAAGCTGAACCCCATCGGCGACGTGCTCGCCGGCAAGAAGGTCGCGATCGTCGACGACTCGATCGTTCGAGGCACCACCTCGACCCACATCGTGCGCACGGTGCGCGAGAGCGGCGCGCGCGAGGTGTATATGGTCTCGGCCGCGCCCCCCCTGCGCCACCCGTGTGTCTACGGCATCGACATCGCGCGGCGAGCGGAGCTCATCGCCGCCACCCACGACCACGAGGCCGTGCGGAGCGCGATCGGCGCCGACGCCGTCGTCTACCCCGAGGTGGCGGAGTTCCGCGCGCTGTTCGCGGGCCGCCCGCACTGCTTCGCGTGCTTCGACGGCCAGTACCCGACGCCGGTGAGCGAGGCCGAGCGCTCGTCGATCGAGCGCGAAAAGGTCGCCTCGCGACGCTGACCGCGGGCTACGGACCGCCGTCGCGAGGCGGCGGTGCGCCGTACGGAGGGACGGCCGCGTCGGGCGGGGGCCCACCGTACGCCGGGGCGATGGGCGAGTCCGGCGCCGCATCCTTCGGGGGCGACGCGTCGGCCGGCGACGCGTCTGGGCGCGACGCGTCGACCGGCGGCGGCGACGCGTCGACCGGCGCGCCGTAGACCGGCGCCGCGGTCTCCGTCGGCGAGGGGTTCGGCGCCGCGCCCGAGTCGGCGGTCTCGACGGTGCCGCCGCACGCGATCGCGGTCACCATCGTCGCCGTGCCGAAGACCATCGCCGCGCGGGTCGCGCGCGAGTGCGGCACCGGGAGCGGCACGCTCTCCGTGTCGCCGCAGAACGGGCAGAGCGACTCACGGACATGACGATTGCAGGATGCACACAGTCGAAGACCCATCGTGCGCTCATCTTCCCCTCGACGACCCCCGTCGTCGAGCGCGAACTTCGCCGCCTGGACCGCCGGCCCGCCCGCGCTGGGCCGCTCAGCGCCGAAACACGAAGAACGCCGCGCCCACGAGGCAGCACGCCGCCCAGAGGTGGTTCAGCGTCACGCGCTCGCGCATCCAGAACGCGGAGAACACCCCGAACACGACGAGCGAGATGATCTCCTGGGTGACCTTCAGCTCGGCGAGGGTGAACCTCCCGTAGCCGATTCGGTTCGCAGGCACGGCGAGGCAATACTCGAAGAAGGCGATGCCCCAGCTCACGAGCACCGCGCTCCACAGCGGCGAGCCCGCCTGGTGCCTCAGGTGCCGATACCAGGCGAAGGTCATGAAGATGTTCGACGCCACGAGGAGCATGACCGTGCGCACACGCCGCGAAGTACACCCTCTCGCGACCGGACGGAAGCGCGGGCACGAGGCGCCGTTCGACCACACTCTCGATGACGCTCTCGACTACACTCGCGCGGTGGCGAACCCAGCGCGGACGGCGGACGGCGGCGGCGCGAGCAAGCTCGTGGGCCTCGGGGCGCTCTACCTCGCCCAGGGCGTTCCCCTCGGGATCGCCGCCGAGTACCTGCCAGTCGCGCTCCGACAGAGCCACGCCTCGTACAGCCTCATCGCGGCGGTCTCGTGGCTCCAGCTCCCGTGGGCTCTGAAGGTGCTCTGGGCCCGCGCGGGCGACGCCCCGCGGCTCCGCGCGCGGGCGCGATCCGTGGTCTTCGCGCTGCAAGCCTCGCTCGCCGGCACGCTCGCGCTCTACGCGCTCCAGCCTCTGTCGCAGGCGCGCGCGCTCTGGTTCGTGCTCACGGCGGTCGCGGCGCTCCTCGCGGCCACCCAAGACGTCTTCGTCGATGGCCTCGCCGTGCGCACGCTCGCCGCCGGAGAGCGCGGCCTCGGCAACGTCGCGCAGGTGGGCGCCTACCGGCTCGGCATGGTCGCGGGCGGCGCGGGCCTGCTCTCGCTGGGGGATCGCGTCGGCGAGCGCCAGGCGATCCTAGGCCTCGCCGGCCTCGTGCTCGTGGCCTCCCTCGGGACCACGCTCGTGGGCGAGCGCGCGGACGAGGGCACGGCTCCCTCGCCTCTCGCAGCCCCGGCCGGAACCTCGAGCTCGCTCCGCGGCGAGCTCTCGGCGGCGTGGGCCGCGCTCCGCGCCATGCTGCGACCCGAGGTGCGCGCGGTGCTCCTCGTCGCGTTCGGGTACAAGCTGGGGCTTCACGCCGCAGGCGCGCTGCTCAAGCCCGTGCTCGTCGACGGCGGGTGGTCGAAGGAGCGCATCGGCGCCCTCGCCGTCACCGTGGGCACGCTCGCCGGCGTCGCGGGCTCGGTCGCCGGAGGCCTCCTCCACCGCAAGCTCGGCGACCGTCGCGCCCTCACCGTGGCCGCCGTCCTGCAGGCCGCGGCCTGCGCCCCGCTGCCCCTCCTGGTCGGCCACACGAGCGCCGACTCGGTGCCGGCGGTCACGGCGGCGCTCGCGGCCGAGCACGCCGCGAGCGGGGTCGGCACCACGGTGCTCTTCTCGGCGCTCATGGGCGCGACGAACCGCGAGCACGCGGCGCTCGAGTTCACGGTGTTGTCCACGGCGAACGCCGTCTCGCTCGCCGTCGCGGGAGGGATCGCAGGCGTCCTCGCGGACGCGCTCGGCCCGCGGGTCGTGTTCGTCCTCGCGGCGGCGCTCGCGCTCGGCTCGCTGCCGCTCCTGCCGCGGTGGGAGGGCGCCGCTCGGGCGCTGCGCGGCGACGGCGGTGGCGAGGGCTGAGCGCGAGGCCGCTCAGGGGGATACGTCCTCGTCGATGACGTGCACGTCGTGCTGCTTGCCCTCGCGGATGGTGAGCATGCCCACGACGAAGGTGAGGAGCGCCACGACGATGGGGTAAGCGAGGCCCGCGTAGATGTTACCCGTCGCCACGGTGAGCGACGACGCGATGAGGGGCAGAAAGCCCCCGAACCACCCGTTGCCGAGATGGTAAGGGAGCGACATCGAGGTGTATCGAATCTTGGCCGGGAAGAGCTCGACCAGGAACGCGGCGATCGGCCCATACACCATGGTCACGTAGGCGACCTGCAGCGTGAGCAGCGCCACGATGGCCACGTGGTTCATCTGCTTCGGATCGGGGTGCGCCACGAGGTCGGGGTTCGCGAAGTGCCTGAGCCCCATGTAAATGGGCACGTAGGTGAGCGCGGCGAGGAGGAGCCCCGCCATCATGATGCGCTTCCGCCCGACGGTGTCGGAGAGGCGCCCGAAATAGACGAAGAGCGGTGTGCCGAGGGCGAGCGATATGGCGATGTCGACCGTGGAGGTCACGAAGTCGACGTGCAGCGTGTTCTGGAGGAAATACAGCGCGTAGAACTGCCCGGTGTACCAAACGACGCCTTGGCCAGCGGCCGCTCCGAAGAGGGCTATCAGCACGTATTTCAGGTTGAGCGGGTTCGTGAAGCTCTCCTTGATGGGGTTCGCCGAGAGCTTCCCCTCGCGCTTCATCTCCGCGAAGACCGGCGACTCTTCGAGCCGCGTGCGGACATAGACCGACACGGCGAGCAGGGCCGACGAGAGCAGGAAAGGCACCCGCCATCCCCACGCCTTGAACGTGGCGTCGCCGAACGCGAGCCGCGAGACGAGGATCACCGCGAGCGACACGAAGAAGCCGATGGTGGCCGTCGTCTGGATGTAGCTCGTGTAGTATCCACGCTTCGCGAGCGGCGCGTGCTCGGCCACGTAAGTCGCCGCGCCGCCGTACTCGCCGCCGAGGGCGAGCCCCTGGAGCAGGCGGAGGCTCACGAGGAGGATCGGCGCCGCCATGCCGAACGTCGCGTAGGTGGGAAGCACGCCAATCAGCGCCGTCGAGAGCCCCATGATGACGATCGTGACGAGGAAGGTGTACTTCCGGCCGAGCCGGTCACCGAGGCGCCCGAACACGACCGCGCCGAAGGGGCGAACGGCGAAGCCCGCGCCGAACGTCGCGAGGCTCGCGAGGAAGCCCGCGGTCTCGTTGCCCTTGGGGAAGAAGAGACCGCCGAAGAACGCGGCGAGGCTGCCGTAGAGGTAGAAGTCGTACCACTCGAAGAGCGTGCCGACGCTCGACGCGAAGATCACCTGGCGGATCCGCGAGAGCTCGGCGGGCGCAACGGGGGCGGCGGACTCGGCGGACTCGGCGGGGCTCATGGCGGTTCTCTCGACGGGGCCGCGCCCGAAGGGGCCGAGCGGATCGGTCGAGACTACCGTGGATCCTGGGAGCTTTCCCACTCGGAGGCGTTCGCTCGGACGAGGGCGCGCGCCCGCGAGCCCGAGCCTCAGAGGAAGAGCTGGAACTGCAGCCGCGCGAGGTGGCGTCCGCCCGCCTCGCCGGGGCCGAAGAGGTAGCTGTAGTCGGCCTGCACCTTCAGCGCGTGCCCCGCGATGTAGTAGCTCACCGACCCGGCAGCCTCGGACCGGGAGAGGAGCCTCGGATCGGTGCTACGGAACGGCTGGAGGTGCGAGAAGCGGGTCGCCACCTGGATGTTTTCGTTCAGCATTTGGCTGAGTTGCGCGAAGTAGCCGGCCCCGGAGCGGGACCACTCGCGGAGCGGCTTGCCGTCCGCCGCCTTGCCGTCCCTCGAGTCGAGGTCCGCGTTGCGAAGCAGCGCCTCGCCCGAGAGCGCCAGGCCGCGCCACTTGAACATGAGGTCTGCGCTGCCGTGGAGGTAGTCGTAGCCCCCCAGGCGGTACGTGTCGCCGACGACGCTCTGCTGGCGGTAGCTGTTCTGGTTGTAGGCGACCGTGAGGCCGCACGCGAGGCGCGGCTTCGGGAGCCGCTCGAGGTCGCCCTCGCTGAGGTCGGTGAAATGACCGTTCGGCCACAGGTCGACGCGCGCCACCCACAAGAGCCCCGCCGACTCGGCGACGCGATTTCGACCGTCGCCGCCGAACACCCCGACCTGGTAGCCGAGCGTGTCGCCGAGCCCGAGCAGATTGCGCGAGTAGGCCACCACGCCGACGTCGCGGTGGAGGCTCAGCTCCTCGATGATGATCGACCGATCGGGGAACTCGAGGGCGCCCGACGAGATGACGCGCTGGCGGCCGAGCGGCACCTTCATTTGGCCGAAGCGGAGGCCGATGTCGCGCAGGGCCTCCCACTGCATCGAGGCGTCGCGCAGAGGCAGGCGAAGGTCGCTCTCGGTGTCCGCGTTCGAGAACGCGAGCTGCACGTAATACGTGAGCTTGGGCCCGAGCACGTTGCCCCTGAACGCGAGGCGCGCGCGGCGAATGGCGAGCTGCGTCGCCGCGTCCTCCGGCTCGATGACGGGTGAGCCCGAGGTCTTGTCGGGGTCGGTGGCGAACGCGGCGCGGACCTGCACGCGCGGCCGGATCTGGAGGCTGACGAGGTCGTCCTTCGATCGGATCGTCACGCCTTTGCCGAGCGCGGCCTCCACCTGGGGTCGCGCGGCCGGAGGCTCGGGCTCGGAGGCGCGCGCGGGCGACGCCAAGAGCCAGCACGAGACGCACGAGGCCAGGCACCCCGTGGAGATCGCCCCGACCCACCCTCTCCTGCGACGCATGAGGTTCATGGCGCCCTCCCTTCGGTCGGTTGCCATACACACGCCGCTCGCCTGCGGCTCGCTTGCATGTTCACGAGAACGACACTTAGAAGCCCAGACCGGTAAGCTCGGCAAGATGTTCGTGAAGAACGCCTGCCTTTCCGCGCTCTGCGTCCCGCTCCTCGAGCCGTTCGTCATCGCGACCGCCCGCATGGACACGACGCGCGCGGGGCTCGTGCGCCTCACGGCCGGGGAGTCCGGGGCCCGTGAGGTGACCGGCCTCGGCGAGGCGGCGTGCCTTCACCCGGTCACCCGGGAGGACCTGCCCGACCTCGAGCGCGCTTGGCCGGCCGCCGAGGCGCGCGTCGTGGGCGCCGAGGTGGGCACGGCCGAAGAGGCCCACGCGCTCGCGGCCGCGGCGGCTCCCGGCTCCCCGGTGCTCGCGGCGGCGATCGAGTGCGCCCTCGTGGACGCCCTCGCGCGCGCTCGTGGCCTGTCGGTGCGCGCACTCTTCGGCTGCGACGGGCCGGCGCCGCTCCTCGAGAGCGACATCACGATCCCGATCGCCGAAGAGGCTGAGATGCTCCGCGTGGGGCGGCGCTGGTACGCGCAGGGCTTCCGCGCGTTCAAGGTGAAGGTGGGGAAGGACGCTGAGCGCGAGGCGGCGTCCATGTGCACTCTACACGATTCTCTGCCCGGGCTCCGCCTGCGGCTCGACGCGAACGGGGGCTTCACGGCCGCCGAGGCGCTCGCGACGCTGAGGACGCTCCGCGCGCGCGGCGCCGCGGTCGAGTGCTTCGAGCAGCCCTGCGACCGAGGCGACCTCGAGGGGATGGCGCGCGTCGCGCGGGACGGCGGCGTGCCCGTGGTCGCCGACGAGTCGTTCCGCGGCCTCGACGACCTCGACCAGCTCGTGCGCGCGGGGGCCGCGACGGGCGTGAACCTGAAGCTCGTGAAGCTCGGGGGGTTCGGCCCGTCGCTCGCGCTCGGGCGCGAGGCGCGGCGACGCGGGCTCGACCTCATGGTGGGCGGCATGGTGGAGACCCGCCTCGGCATGACCTGCGCGGCGACGCTCGCCGCGTGCTTCGACGCGGTCGCGTACGCCGATCTGGACACGGCCTGGCTGCTCGCGAGCGATCCCTTCGAGGGCGGCTTCTGGTCGGAGGGGCCGCAGATCCGCGTGACCTCCGGCCCGGGATTCGATGTGCGCCAGCCCGGCTGAGCTCGCCCGGCCTGAGCTCCACGACCGGCACCGCGCGCGGCCTCGGCTACTTTCCCTTCTTGCACGTGACGCGCAAGGTCACTTCCCTCCGCTTTCGCGTCACGCTGCGGCCCGTGGTGCGTGACTCGCCCGTGAGAGCGTGCCGCGACGTGCCGCCGTAGGTAGTGGACTCCCCCCCAAGAGTATGTTGGGCGTACCCCGTGTAGGTTGTCTCAAGGTAGTCGCTCCCGCTCGTGTCGTCGAGCACGAAGGCTCCGCCGCAGGCTTCCCGAGCGTCGCGCATGCAAACCGAGGCCCCCTCCTCGCAGGCTCCCCGCTCAGGCCCCGCGGCGGCCGTCTGCGGAGCGCCCGAGCCCGCGCACGGCCAGCAGGCAAGATACCAACGTCGCACGCCCGCAATGGTAGACGTGCGGCTCTAGCGCCGCAAGGGCACTCGGGAAGCGCGAACTGAGCCACGCGCGCGCGCCTCGTCGAGCGAGCGCGCCTCGAGGTGCTACGCTCAAGGGGCCCTCATGAGCGAGCCTCATCGCACTCCACCTCCCGTGGTCTTCCCGCGCGCCCCGACCGAGGCGGAGTGGAGCGCCATGACGGTCACCGAGCAGGACGCGGCCGTCGAGCGCATTCGCCTCGCCCTCGACGCGATGCGCGAGGCGATGTCCGAAGGAACCCTCCACTCGCGCCCCAAGACGCGCGCGCTCACCACCCTCACCGATTTCTTCGAGCGGGCTCGTCGCCGAGTGTTCCTCGCGTCGGAGCTCGCGGTGCTGTATCCGGGCGAGCCTGTCTTCGTCCCGGACATCCTGGCCGTCCTCGACACCGATCCGGACAAGGAGGTCGAGAGCTGGGTCGTGGCCCGAGAAGGGCGCGGCGTCGACTTCGTGCTCGAGCTCCGAAACCTCGGCCGGAAGCACAAGGACCTCCGCGAGAACGTCGCCGAGTACGCGCGCCTTGGGGTCCGCGAATACTTCACGTTCGACGTGCGAACGAAGATGCTCCGCGGCTTTCACCTGGCCGGAAGCCAGCGCGCTTACGTGCCCGTGCTCGGCCAGGGAGGGCGCCTCCCCTCGACCGTCCTCGGCCTCGACCTCGCCGTCATCGACGGCCGCCTCCGGTTCTTCAGCGACACCGCGCAGGTGCTCGACAGCGGCGAGATCGTCGGCATGCTCGAGCGCATGGTGAGTGAGCGCGATGAGCGCCTCGAGGACGCCGAAGAGCGCGCGGCAAAGGAGGCCGCCCGCGCGGACCGAGCCGAGGCCGAGCTCGCCGAGCTTCGCAAGAGGCTCGGCCCGCTCGAATGACGACTCGGTGAGGGCGCGCCACGGCGCGGACCACCCGCTAGGCCGATAGCCAGGCTACGGCCGAGCCCGGGTGCGTCGCGAGGACGTTCAGGGCACGAAGCGCCGCCGCCCGATCTTGTTCTTCTCCGCCTCGACCTTCGCCCGCGCGACGACGTCGTTGACGCTGAAGGCGAGGTCAACGGTCTGATTTTTCACATACAAATCATAGAGATCCGAGAAGTGGGGCGAGGCCGGGTCGAACACCTGTCCGCCCGGGATCACGTTGCGCGCGATGGGCCCCTTCACCGGATCGAGCTCGGCGACGAAGCGGATCGAGGCGCCCGACGCGTACGTGTAGTCGTCGTCCTCGATGCCGTGTCCGGCGACGTCGACCGTGCCGTCGCCGCCGTGGCGCCCCACCTTCCGCTGCGCGAGCGACGGGAGCGGCAGGAAGAACTGCGGCTCGAGGGTGTGCACGGTCCCCCAGCGCCACTTGGCCGGATCGGCGCCCTGCGCCGTGAACACCGCGCCCAGCGCCTGCAGCGCGGCCTTCGCGAGGGTGAACGACCTCGTCTCGACGCCCGGCGTGTTGACGTCGTCGAAGAGGGCCTCTTTGGTCTTCAGGGTGTTCGGCGCCGACAGCAGCGCCGCGAGGAGCTTCAGCGTCGGCGCGCGGCCGAGCTTCACGCCGAGCACGCCGGCCTCGTCGGAGAGCGCCGCCTGCGCGAGCGCCGTGGCGAACGCCGCCATGATGGCGGTCGCGCGCGAGTCGGAGATCTCCTTCGGCGTCGCCGCGGCCTCGGTGCCCGCGGGGGTGTCGTAGCTCCAGCCCTCGGCGAGGGTCTTCGCTTCGGCGAGGAACGCCTTCACATTCGCGGGAGCGGCGGCGAGCAGCGGCGCGAGCTCCGCGCGTGAGCCGGGGGTGGCGAGCTCGGCCGAGAGATCGGTGACGGCCGCGACGAACGCGGGCTTCCACGCCTTTCCCCAGTTCGTGACGGCGTCGGCCTGGATGCTCGACATCGCGTTCGCGTCGAGCTTCTTGCCGCCCTCGAGGCCCTCTTTGATCCGCGTGGTGATGCGGCCCACGCGCGTCCCTGGGTCGTAGTCGGCGCCCATGTAGAGCGGGAAGCCGCCGACCTCGGGCTCGTTCGCGGGATCGTTGTCCGCGGTCAGACCGACAGGATCGGCGTTCGCCGTGACGAGGTAGCCCTTCGCAGGGTTCTTCGCGTTCGGCGCTACCTTCGGGTCGAAGTACCCGTCCCACTCCGCGGAGCCGTCGCCCGGCAGCACCTTCCACGGCTTCGTGCCCTTCGGCCTTCGCGGCACCCGGATGGCCTGCGTCCACGCGATGTTCCCGGAGTCGTCGGCAAGCACCCAGTTCTGGCCGCCGTAGGAGAAGTCCTTCTGCAGAGCGGAGACACACTCGTCGACGTTCTTCGCCACGTTCACGCTGTAAATCGCCCGGAGGAGCGGCGCGCTCTCGTAGCCCGTATAGCGAATCGAGAGCTCCTCGCCGCCGAGCGGCTCGATGTTCGAGCCCGTGATCCGCGGCACGATCGGGCCGTGGTGCGGGACATCGTAGTAGGTCACCTTGGTCTCGGTGCCGGGGCGGCCGAACCCGCTGGAGCGGAAGGTCTCCTCGCGCGGCACGAGCTTCACTTGCGCGCCCTTGAAGACGACGCACGAGCCACCTCCCGCCGTGCACGGCACGACCGTCTCGCGGTAGACGTCGGTGACGTCGACGTAGCTCACCGTGCTGCCCCAGCCCACGTGGCGGTTCATGCCCAGCGTCACGAGCGGGATGCCCGGGAACTGGACCCCCATGACGTCGAGCCCGTCTTTGGCCGACAAGTGCACGAGGTAGAAGATCGAGGGGCTCCCCAGCGAGAGGTGGGTGTCGTTCGCCACCATGGCGTGACCCGAGGCCGAGCTCTTGGGGCCGACGACCCAGTTGTTCGAGCCGCGATCGGGATCGTTGCGGCGGTCGAGCCCGACCCCCTCGAGGCTCGCGAGGTCCTTGTGAAGCATCGCGAGGGACCCCTTGCTCGCCGCCCGCCCGCGGGCGCGCGGCGGCTTGGCGAGCGCGGTCGGGCCGCCCGCGACCTCTTTCCAGCCGTCGACCGTATACACCGGCTCGAACGGGAGAAAGCGCCAGTAGTCGTCGGCGAACCCGGCGCGCGCGGCCTTCGCCGGATCGGCGTTGCCCACGAACTTCGCGGCCTCTTCCTTGTCCCACGTGGTGCGGGTGACGTCGGTGGTGCCGTCGAACGCGAGCTGGAAGGCCTGCAGCTCGCCGAGGACGATCGAGTCGAGCTCGGTCCACGCCGTGATGGAGGAGACCCCGTAGTAGAGCTCGAGTCCCCCCTTCGGGATCGTGTACTTGCCGGCGCGCAAGGCCTCTTGCCAGGCGTTCACGCCGGCCGCGAAGCTCTTCAGGGTCGCGACGAGCAGCTTGTCGGTGGGCTCGGCCGACGCCTGGAGCTTCTTCCAGCCGACCTCAGCGGTGGCGCGGAGGTGGTGGCTGCGGTACCGAATGTCGCTCCCGATGGCCGCGGAGCTGAAGTCTCCCACGATCTCGGCGAGCGTGCCCGAGGCCTGGCGGCGCCCGAAGTCCATCTCGAGCCACCGGTCCTGCGCCATCATGAAGCCCTGCGCGTAGGCCGCGTCGGGCGTGGTGGCCGCGTAGATGTGGGGGATTCCCGCGTCGTCACGGACCACGTCGACCGGCGCCGAGAGGCCCGCGCCTTTCAGCTCTTCCTGCACCGGCAGCGCGTCGAGCGGGTTCGGCGGCGGGGTCGCGTCAGGCGGCGGAGCCGCGTCGGACGGCGTGGGGACGGGCGCGGGAGCGCCGGGAGCGTCGTCTCCCGTGCAAGCACCGAGGAGCGCGAGGGCGACGAGCGGAAGGAGCGGACGAAACGGACGGAGCGAACGGCGCATGAAGGCACCCTATCCGCTCCGCGTACTTCGTCAACCTGACGCGCGTCCTCACGCGAGACCTCGAATCCGTCCTTGGCGCTGGAGTGGCGCAGTGCGGCAGAGCGCTCCGGTAGAGCAGTGCGGTAGAGTGCCGACCACTCGAACGATGAGCAAGCCGCGAACCTCCGCTCCTGCCAGCTCCGCTCCTGCCAGCTCCGCCGGTTTCGCCACGTTCGCGGGCGACTCCCACAACTTCGGTCGCCAGGTGGCGATCGGCGAGACCGAGGTCCACAAGCCTCGGACGCTCCTCTGGGAGTGGCTCGTGCTCGGTGTCGGCAGCCCTCTGCGCGCCCTCCTCCGCGTTCTGGCCGAAGAGGACCTCGGGGACGGAGACGCCTTCGCGTTCCTGCCCGAGCTGCGGTTCTCGTCGCAGGGCGCACGCGACGGGGGCACGGTGGAGCGGCTCGATCTCGCGCCGCTCGGCGCGCTCTCTCCTGCGCGGAAGCGGGAGCTCGCGGTCGTGGTCGGCCGCGCGATCGCGCTGTTCAGCTGGCTCGGGCTCTCCGACCTGCACTGGGAGAACCTGGCGCTCGGGCTCGACGCGCGCGAGCGCATCGTGTTCGCGCCGCTCGACGTCGAGATCGTCTTCGACGACCTCGCGCTCCCCACCGCGACCAAGCTCTTGCCCGAGGCCGATCCGGAGTACGGCGCGGTGAGCCGCCACGCGGCCGGGGTGCGCCGTGTGCTCCCGTTCCTCGGCAAGCCCGTCGACGTCGTCGACCTCTGCGCGATGGTCGACGCGTACCTGGGCATGCTCACGCTGCTCGAGCGTCATGGGTCTCGGATCGCCGAGGTGTTCACGCAGGTGCCAGGTCTCCGCGACGCGCCCATTCGCGTGCTGCTGCGTGGCACGGGCGACTACGTGCGGGCCCGCTCACAGCCCGTGTGGCCACCGCTTCTCGGCGCAGAGAAGACGCAGCTCGCGCGGGGGGACATTCCCTACTTCTTCCGGCTCTACGGGCGCGCCGGTATTCACTACTTCGTCGAGCCGACACTCGAGCGCCTGGGGCGACTCCCCCTCAAAGGCGACGTGCCGCAGCTCCAGGCGCTCCTGCCGCTCGCGGAGGGGCTGCGCGCGCCTTCTCGGGCCTCGCTGCGCGAGGAGGGTCTCCTCGCCATTCTCGGCGCGTTCGACCACCCGTCGTTCACGGGCACCCACACCCACGGCGAGCTGTCCGTGACGTTCTCCCCACGGAGGCTCAAGCTCGCGTTCGGGCGAGAGGGAGACGAGCTCGTCGGCAAGCGCGATCTCCGCGCCTACGTCGAGAGCGTCTACTTGCCCTGCGCGTGCGGAGAGGTCTCCTCGCCGCTCGTGCCCGCGGTGACCGTGTGCGAGCCCTCGGCGAACGGTTGACCTTGCGATGATCGACGTCCTCGGAGTGCAGGACGTCGTGACTGCCATCGAGGGCCTTCTCGACTCGCCCGAAGAGTACCTGGAGATCGGCCGGGGCGGCCAGGCGTGGTCTCGCGAGCACGTGGCGGACAAAGCCGTGGCGGAGATCGAGGACGCGATCGTTCGCCTGGCGAGGGGCCGGTGAGCCGAGGCTCCGACCGGGCCCAATCAGACGGCTGGAGGGCCTGGTCCTGCATGGCGGGATGGTGGGGAGGCCGGAGCCGCCGGCCCACCACTCGGCGCGCTCTGCGCCGGAAAGACGTACCGCAAGCCCGGCACGAGGAACTCTTGGAGGCCGCTGCGGATGAGCCGCCGCTCGCGGGGGTTGAAGAGGTGACACGCCGCGAGCCGCTTGAGACCGTGGTTCACCTCGCTCGCGCTCAGGTGAAGCGCCCGCGCGGGCTCGGGTTGCGTCCATGGCGAGGCGACGGCCGCGGAGAGGGCGACGAGCTTCAGGGCGACGACGACGTCCCGTCAACGCCACCGAGCAGCGCGAGGCGCCGCCAAGGTCATCCGCCTCTTCGACGTCCGCCCCGCCCCGCTCTCGGGCAGCGCGGCGCCAGGTGGGGAGGGAGGTGGGGAGGAACGCCGCGCCCGTGGGGAGGAAACGAAAACGGGCTGAGGCATGAAGCTCTCAACCCGCTTATTTGCCGAGCTTTCTCGGTCTATTCTGTAGGCGCGATTGGGATTGAACCAACGACCCCTACCGTGTCAAAGGCCGCGAGCGCGCTTCGGAGCGTGCGCGGGCGTTACGAAACCCCTGGATTTACTGCGATCGGCGTGACCTGAGCGTTCCACTCGTTACGTCGCGTTTCGGTTCAGGTGGGGAGGCTGGTGGGGAGGATCGTGGCGCAGGTGGGGAGGACGCTCCCGCCGAGGCGCGCCCTCGGCCCTCGCGGATCGGGGCCGGTCAGGCGCGGAGCGAGCTGAGCCACTCGAGGACGAGGTCCGCGCGCGCTTGCCCCGCGCGGTCGCCCTCGAAGTGCCCGGGGACCGCGTCGATGAACGCCTCGACGGCTCGCAGTCCGACGAGCTCGCTTCGGACAGCGCTTGCCACGCGGGAGCCGGACGTGTGGAGCTCCTCGCGTAGCAGAGGCAGCCCAGCGAGCACCGAGAGGGTGTCCTCGAGATCGTGGCTCGCCTGGTAGTCCCCACCGCCGCGCCCTCGGAACGCCTCGAGCTTCGTGGCGACGAAGTAGACGGGAGTGATGGCGCGGACTTCGATGTCGGCGAGCGAGTGCGACGCGGCCTCGGCGACGGCGTCGCGGTACCAGCGATTGGTCGGGCCGAGCCCGGTGTCCGAGGTCGCGACCACATCGACCCGAACGTCCGCGAGCACGAGGCGGCACAGCGGCGCGTTGTCGTCGGTGCACTCGCGGAAACCGCGCGTGCGGAGCCTGCCGACGAACGCGTAGTACTCGGCGGTCGTCGCGACGTCGACCACGCAGTCCACGTCGACCGTGGGCCTCACCTCCACGCCGCCCTCGAGCGGGTAGAGCGCCGTGACCGTTCCACCCACGAACACGACCGACGGGGTCTCGCCTGCGAGCGCGCGAGCCACCGCCGCGATGGCTTCGCGCGCGCTCCTCCGAGCCGTGCTCACGAGGCGAGCCGCTTCACGAGCTCGTCCTTGGCCATTGCGCGCTCTCGCGCACGGCCGACCCGGAGTGCGTCCACGAGCGCGAGGTACTCGTGCAGCACCGGATCGTCCGCCGCGGCGAGAGGCACGCTCCGGTAGAGGGGCGCGAGCAGGCGGCCGCGCACGTGGGCCCCGTCGCCCGCACCGGGAGCGAGGGGCCACACGACTTGGTCGTCCTCACCGAGCCTGAGCCTCTCGGCCAGAACGGAGGCACCGAGCGAGGTCGGCATTCCCTCGCCGAAGAGCCCGAGCTGCGCCGGAAAGACATACCGCAGGCCCGACACGAGGAACTCTTGGAGGCCGCTGCGGATGATCCGCCGCTCGCGGGGGTTGAAGAGGTGACACGCCGCGAGCCGCTTGAGACCGTGGTTCACCTCGCTCGCGCTCAAGTGGAGCGACCGCGCGAGCTCGGGCTGCGTCCATGGCGAGGCGACGGCCGCGGAGAGGGCGACGAGCTTCAGGGCGACGACGACGTCTTGGGGCTTGAGACGGAGATCCATGGCGTAGCCTCTCCGTGAGGCTAGCGCATGATTCGCATTTTGCAAATCCATCACGTTTCCGTTACTTTGAAAGCCATCTCGACCGCATCCCGGTGCGCCTCGTGGCGCCTGGGCGATTCTCGCTCCGTCCGCTGTACGCGAAGGCGCTCCGCCAGGCCCGGAGAGCTCCCTCGAGACGGAGGTCACGGTCCCACCCAAGATGAACGGGAACGCGCCGGCTCCGATGCGATCACGCGACGTGGCCGCGCGCCAGTACAAGCCGGAGCCCCGTCGCGGTCTTCACGGAGACATGACCACGCGTCGTGGCGACCACCTCCAGGCTAGCGCGCTCCTCGGGGTCGACCACCCCCTCGTACCTGGCGCCGAACTTCTCACGAAGGGCCACCCGCGCTCCGACAGGGAGTGGGCGCGACGCCGCACGCTCCTTGTCGGGCTGAAAGGCGTCGGACGTGGTCATCGCCTCGGCGAGCATTCCGGCTAGGCTCGCCTCGACCCTGGTCGCGGCCTCGCTCAGGTCGGGCGCATTCCTCCACGCCCGGACCTCGACGGCGAGGTTCGCGAACCTCGTGATGGTGCTCTGAAGCTTCCGGCGCACCTGGACGATGGGCGGGAGGCGACGCATCCGCTCCTCGTAGGTTGCCTTCCTCTTGGGGGCCTGCGGCTGGCCGGGCGGCGAGGCGGGCGCGGCCTCCAGATGCGCGGGCGTGTCGAGCGACGCGACCTCGGGCTTGGGGGAGCCAGCCGCGGTCGTGTTGCTCTGCTTCGTCTTCGTCGTGCCGGGTCGCTTCGCGTTCTCGGTGGTGCTCATGTTCGCTCCCACGGTGCCTCCGGGCGTCGGAGGTCTGTCCGTCAGATCGGAACGTCACCTCTTGCCGCCCGAGGCGCTCCTCCATTGATCACATTTTTCCGACTGACCACGCGCCCGAGCGCGCTCGCTCACGCTCGCTCAGTCGTAGGTGGCGAGCAGGTCAATCACGCGGTCGTACACCTCGCGCCGGAGGTCGGACTTGCCGACGCGATCGGGCTCGTAGTCGATCCCGAGTTCCTTGGCGCTCTTCGCGAGCTCGGAGTCGTTCCACCCCTCGAGCTGCAGATCGTACGTGTTCATCGCGCGGGGGCCGAACACGGGGAGCGGCTCGTGCTTAGCCTTCCGCACGACCAGCTCGCCATCCGGCCCGAGCTCGGTGATCCAGACGCCGGCCCACGGGCGCCAGCGGGAGCCGTCCGGACGTTCGACCCACACCTGCTCGCGCTCGCCCACATACACCACGCTCTCGATGTCGGTCGTCCGAATGAGGAGGCCGCGCAGGTGAAGGAGATCTGGAGCCGTGCCCTCGTATGTTGCGAAGGGCGGGAGCTCCGCGAGCTTCCTTGGGTGGATCGACTGGCTGAAGTTCGGGGGGTAGCGCGACGGGGTCATGGGGTGGTTCCTTGGTCCTATCTACATGACACGACAATTGTGGTGGCGCGCGGAGGCGCAGCCGCAGGCGCGTGACGGCGCAGCACCCTCATCACCGTGACCGGCTGCCACCGGCCGCCGCGCTTCGTGCGGCGTCCCTCCTCGCTCAGTCGGGCGACGATCCCGCGGAGCGACAACCCTTGCGAGCGCAGCTCCCCGATCCGAGCCACGGTCACGCGCTCCTCGTCCACGTCGACCACGGCGAGCCGGCCGGCGGCGTCGCGCTCTTCACCGCGACGCCACCCGAGCGCCGGGGGCCCAAGTCGCACGCCCTCGCCCTTGAGGTGCGCCAGCGCCTCGCGCGTGCGCTCGCCCGTGGCCTCGCGCTCCCACTGCGCGACCGACGTGAGCACGTTGAGGACGAGGCGCCCGGCGGCCGTCCTCGTGTCGATCGCATCGCCGACGGAGAGCAGCGAGAACGTCGTCCCGAAGTAACGCTCGACGAGGTCGCCAAGATCGCGAACCGAGCGGGTCAGGCGATCGAGCTTGGTCACGAGCAGGCAGGTCGCACGTCCCTCCGCGAGGTGCTCAAGGGCGCGCTGAAGCCCCGGCCGCTTCAGACTCTTCGCGGAGTAGCCCGCGTCCTCGATGATCTCGACGAGCTCCAAGTCGAGGGCGATCGCGTACGCCTTGAGCTTCTCGCGCTGCGCCTCGAGCGACACACCGCCGTCGGCCTGCCCCTCGGTGCTTACCCTCGTGTAGCCGATCACCTTCTCGCGTTGTCCTTGGGCCATGGGAGCGATCGTCACCATGATCTGTTCCTGAGACGAGCGTCTCGGTTCCACTTTTCGCAGACGACGCACGGCCAACCGCGTCACGCACCTTCGACGCGAAGAGGCAACCTCCGCGGCACGGCGCAAGATCGCGACCCGGGCCTGGTCCGGTGGCCAGGGATGGTGACGGTAGCGCGATGCCGCGAAGCCGCACCGACAAGCTCCTCACCACCGCCTTGCGCCTTGCCACGAAGGCCATCGAAGAGCGCGCAAACGCCGGGGACCTCGAAGAGCTCGCCCTGGTCGTTCTCGAGCTCGACGAGGCCATCGTGCGCGAGTCGGAGACGCCGCCGAAGCGATGGACCCGGGTGCTCTAGACCGTGGGGCGCGGCTCTAGAGCCAGCTCACTCGGGGGAGGGAGCACGCTTCTTGAAGAAGCGCGGCGCGAGGAGCTGCCACGGCTCAACCTCGAGCGCCGTCGCCACCTTCGCGAGCCAGTCCGTCGTCGGGCTCGATGTGCCGGCGAGCACGTTGAACATCTGGGCGCGCGAAACCGTCGCGAAGTCGGCGAGCGCGTTCAGCGTGACCTTCTTGCGCCTCGCGGCTCCGCGGATGTTCTCCGCGACCACAGCTCGCAAGGCGTCCGACTCCACCCCCTGACGCTAGGAAGAGTCCAGGATGGTGGACTCCAGTATATTAGACTGATCGCTGTGGTGTGTTCGAGAAGAGGGGTCATCCGATGCTCAAGAATTCGCTCCTGGTCGCTGGTTTTCTCGTCCTTTCCGTCTCCTCGTGCCGGCGCAAGGGCGACCCGAGCTTCGGTGCGGACGCTGGTTCAGGCCCCACCGCGGCGGTGTCCCCGAGCGCGTCGACGCGGGCGGCGCTTCCCCCAGAGCCCGCGCCGCCCGTCGCGGACGGGGCTGCCGACGTTCCGGACCTTGAGGCCAAGCTCGGCGCCGACAAGGCTTACGGGGCCGTTTGGAGTGGCCCGAGAGCGGACTTGAACCTCTTCCTCACCGGGGTCTCGGAGCTGCTCGCGGCGGGCGAAGCATCGACGGACATCACGAAACCGCTCCGCGACAAGAAGCTCATGGATGCGGCCATCAAGCTGCACATGATCTTCGCGAGGGTCGGACACTACCCAAGCGACTTCACGTCCAAGCTGGGCGCCCACCTCGGCAAGGTGCGTGGCGAGGCCCACCTCGGAACCTGGTCGCCTTGGAGCAAGGGGGAGCCCTTCCACGACTTCACGGCCCTTGCGGCTTGGTCGAGGCCAGAGGACGGTGTGTACCTGCGCGAACGCCTCGGGGCGAAGAGGCTCGGGCCGACGCGGTGGGCGCCATCGCTCCAGGCGCCGACGCGCCCGTGGCTCGTCTCCTCGGGCGCGGCGACCGAGCGGCTGGCGCTCCTTCTGCCGCTCGAGCCCTCGGACTGCTCGGCGATGCGACAGCTTGAGGAGCGCGTGGATCCCCAGACCGGAGCGTCGCGGGGCGTGTGCTTCCCGCGCTTCTCGGAGAAGGAGACCGATCTCCGACCCGTCAAGGATGGCACGAGGGTCAACGTCGCCAGCCCCGACTACGAGATGTCCGACGAGGAATGCGCGGAAATCATCAAGCGGGTGCGCTCCAAGGCCGGAGCCGAGGGCGCCGTGTACGTGAGTATTCCGATCGTGAATGACCGCCCCCAAGACCACGTCGGCACCGCCCGCGCCGACTGGTCCACGACGGCGGTCCTTTGCCTCGACTTGCTCGATGGGGTGCTCATCGGCAAGGGAGTGAAGCCAGGTGCCGCCCGGACGACCCAAGCGACGATAAACCGGCGGCGGCTGGCGGAGGCCGCGAAGGGGCGCTGACACTTGCGCGAGCGCGAGCGGCGACCGCAGCGCGCGCTGCCTTCGGTCAGCACGAGGCCCGGGTCGCCGAAGGCCGCCACGGAGCGCATGTCGGTCGCTTGTCGCGGCATCGTCACCCTACCCCGAAAATCTCCGTCCATTGTGGCACGCCTTGCGTACACGCCAACGCACTTGCGCCGGGCTGCCCCGCTGGGGGCGCCTGTATGGTGCTCCCAAGCACGTCGTATCGCCGCTCTCGTGCCGCGGCGACGAGGTTCTTGAAGTCGGGGTGAACTACGGCCTCCGCTACGACGCGCTCGATGCCCGCCTGCAGGTCGGGAGCGGGCGACCGCCCGACAGAGCGAGCAAGCGCCTTAACGAGGGCGCTCCCATCTCGGCGACGAAGCTCCGCTCCCTCGAGACGACGCGCTTCGGTGCGGTCGACCACGAGAATTCCCGGTAGTGCGGGCCCACCCACCTCTTGGACGTCGACCCAGCGGGGGTCGGTGGGAGCGTGCCGGAGGTCCGTTGCGTTCCCGAAGCGTCCTGGCCCAACCAACCGTAGCCGCCGCGTGGCGTGGCGCCAGAACTGCCCGAGCGCCCGGTCGTCGAGGAGCGTCGCGGGATTGGTCAGGTCGAGCGTGACGGGGGGATGAGCACCACGCAGCCGCAGCGCCCGCCCGTTGGCCCGCACTTCGACACGGCGCACCCGGGCCACGCCATCCCAGCCGTGACGATGCCATGTCGGCGAGTAGACGGACTGCGCCGGCTGCTGCTTGTCGCGGCGAAGCTTCTGGGTCTTGTCGTGGGTCCCGATTGAGAGCGCATCCCGGCGTCGCTTCCCGAGCTCGATGGTCTCTACCGAGCCGTGAGGCTTGAAGCCGTGGGAGTCGATGCGCTTCGCTCCTCCGCGAGGGCCAACGAAGCGCCCGACGTCGCCTTCCACGAACTCAAGCCCGGTGAAGTCGGCACACAGCTCGAGGTTCCGTGTCCGCCATCCGAGGGCCGCGGCGCTTTCGGGATCTGGGCATTGGGAACCCGCGAGGAGCCAGCTCGCGCGGTCGAACCACGTGGTCATCCAGTCGCGGAGGGCGCCCGACCAAACGACGCTCGCTTTCGCGATGAGGACCGCGAACCCGCCCCAGCCGTAGAGTTCGAGCTGCGCCCCGTCCGCAAAAGTGAGGGTGACGGCCCCAGAGTTCCCCCGAAGGAGATGGGCGGTCAAGATGACGCCGTCGGCGTCGGTGAATGTCACGGTGGGGGGCAACGCTTTCCCACCGCGGACTAGCGCGACGAGTTCCCGCAGCTCCACGCGCCAGAGGTCCGCCGGCGCCCTCTCGAGCTTGAAAGCGGTACCTCCGTCGACCGTCGGCGGTGCGATCATCTTGACCGAGGTGCGTCGCGCTTCGGCCTGGCGGCCTCCCTTACGCACCGACGCCTGCGGCGCCTGAGGGGCGTGCGCGCTAGCGGGGTCGGTCAACGCGACGGTGACGCGTGCGTCACCGCTCACCCGAGCGACGAAACCGTCACTCGGGTGTCCCTCCCCCGCTAACGCGCCCCTCTTAGACGGTGATGACACCGCGTCGTTCTTCCCTCGACGCCGACAGGTGTAGGGCCTCGCTCTCTGTCGTGATCGCCCGCCCGAATTCTCCCGCACTCTCTGCCCGTTCGTTCACCTGAGACGTCGGGCGAGTCCGGGAGGTTTCGCTGGGAAGTGGTCGCCGACGGCGAGGTCGCGCGAGCATGCGGGAACAAAAGGAGTGAGCCCGAGCGTCTGACCACGCTCGGGCTCGTGTCGGTGCCGTGCAGCTGCTTTGGAAGTGCCCGCTCTCCGACGAGCGGTACGTTAGCGAACGAGCGTGGGAAAGTGCAATTCTCGACAGCTGTCCGCTCCACCCGGAGGGTGGCTGCGGTCTGGAACGGCTCGGGACGTACGCGCGCGTGGCGCCGGCGGGCGCGCGGGTGCCGCGCTGGTGGTGCCCGAAGGCGGGCGTGTCGATCAGCCTGTTGCCATCGTTTCTCTCGGCGCGGCTGTCGGGGACGCTGGCGGAGGTCGAGGCCGTCGTCGCGGCAGTGGAGTCGGCGGGCAGCGTCGGTGCAGCGGTCGACGTGGTCCACCCGGCGGAGGCGGACGAGGCGATCGGGCAGGCGGGGGCCTTGCGGTCGATTCGGCGCAGGGTCACGGCGATACGGGCGGCGCTCCTCGCGATCGCGACGCTCATGGCGGAGCGCTTCATCGGGGTGCAGCCGACGCTCACGTCGTTTCGCGCGGCGCTCGGGTGCGAGGAGGTCCTGGTCCGCGTGCGAGAGCTCGGTGAGAGGCATCTCGGCGCGTTGCCGGTGCCTCTCGGATTTCGTGCTCGGGCAAGTGGGTGAAGCGGAAGCGCGCTGGTCGGTCCACACGAAGGGGGTCCTGACCTCGGAGGCGACCTCGACGAGTGTCACGGGACGCCGCTTGGAGCAGGTCCGAGCGAGCCACCGAAGGACACCGCCATGCAGACCAAGACCGAGAACATCCATCCGACCGAAGTCCCCCCCCAACCCCCCCGGCCCCCCCCCGGCCCCGGCGCCGCCGGGGGGCCCCCCCCCCCCGGGCCCCCCCCGCCCCCCCCGGCCCCCGCCCCCCCGCCCCGGGCCCGGGCCCCCCCCGGCCCCGGGGCCGGCGCCCCCGACGAGCGTCGTCGCGAGGTCGCGCTGTTTCGCTACGGCGTGATCGCCGACCTGGTGCAACTCGAGCCCCATCATCGCGGCCTGTACGCGCTGCTCACGAAGAAGGCCGAGCACGAGTACACGATCCCGGGCTCGCTTCGCCGGCACGTCGCGGCGGAGACGGTCCGCGGCTGGCTGCGCGCGTACCGTCGCGCCGGCTTCGACGGGCTCGTGCCTCGAGAGCGCGCGGACCAGGGCAGCTCGCGGTCGATCCCTGCCCACGTCGTCGACCTGCTCTGCCAGCTCAAAGAGGACGCGCCGGAGCTGTCGATTCCGACGCTGCTCAAGCTCGCGCGCACGCAGCACGGCGAGGTGGTCACGAGCGAGATCGTGCTGCCCGAGTCGACGGTGCACCGCATCCTCGCGCGACGCGGGCTGATGAAGAAGAAGCCCGCGGAGCCGACGAGCAAGGACCGCCGTCGCTTCGAGCACGAGAGCGCGGCGATCTCTGGATGAGCGACGTGATGTACGGGCCGAAGCTCCGCGAGGCCGGGCGGGTGCGGCGGACGTACCTCATCGCGCTGATCGACGACGCGACGCGGGTGGTGCCGTACGCGAGCTTCACCTTCTCCGAAGGCGCGGTCGCGTACCTCACGGTGCTGGAGCAGGCGGTGCGCCGTCGCGGCATTCCGAAGCGTCTCTACGTCGACAACGGAGCCGCGTTTCGCTCCAAGCAACTCCAGATCGTGTGCGCGAAGCTCGGCACCGCGCTCATCCACGCGAAGCCCTACTCGCCGCAGGGAAAGGGCAAGATGGAGCGATGGTTTCGCACGGTCCGTATGCAGCTGTTGCCGCTGCTCGGGCCCGCAGAGCTCGCCTCGCTCGACGCCATGAACCGCGCGCTCGCCACGTGGATCGAGGGCGAGTACCACCACGCGCCGCACCGAGGGCTCGGCGACGAGAGCCCCGCCGACAAGTGGGCGCGCACCAGCGAGGGCGTGCGCATGCCGGCCGCCGACCTCGGCGACCACTTCCTCGCCGAGCAGAAGAGAAGCGTGCAGAAGGATCGGACCGTCACGCTCGACGGCGTCGCCTTCGAAGTCGACGCGGCGCTCGTCGGCGAGCGGGTCACGCTGCGCTTCGATCCCTCGCGCAAGCCCGAGAAGCGCGCGGTCGAAGTGTGGCACCAGGGGCGCCGCGTCGAGATCGCCCGCCGTGTCGACGTCCTCGCCAACAGCTTCATCAAGCGCAACGGCACGACCAAGAACCTCGAGATCCCCAAAGGCTCCGTCGCCGACCCAAGCGACGGCATGGCGATGCGCGACCTCGTCGAGGACGACGACAAGGGGCTCTTCTGATGTACCGAAAGGCCTTCGCGCTCACGCGCCACCCCTTCGACAAGGATCTCACCGCCGACGAGCTCTTCGAGTCCGCCTCGCTCGCCGAGCTCAGCGCGCGGCTACGCCATCTCGTCGACATGCGCGGCATCGGCCTTGTCACGGGAGACAGCGGGTCGGGTAAGACCACGACGTGTCGGCGGCTCGTCGCGGGGCTGCATACCGGACTCCACCGCGTGCTCTACGTCTCGATGACGACTGGCAACGTGATGGATCTCTACAAGTCGATCGCCTGGGAGCTCGGCCTTCCGACCGAGCGCAATCGCGCCGCGCTCTTCCGGCAGATTCGCGCCGAGGTCTCGCGCCTCTGCGCGGAGAATCGCCTGCGACCGGTGCTCATCGTCGACGAGGCGCACCACCTTCGAACCGACCTCCTCGAAGACCTGCGCCTGCTCACGAACTACGCGATGGACTCCGAGAACCGCCTCACCGTGGTGCTCGTCGGCCATCCCGAACTGCGGCGGCGCATGAGCATGGCCGCCCTCGACGCCCTCGCGCAGCGTATCGTCGTCCGCGCGCACGTGCGCGGCCTGCTGCGCGAGGAAATGGGACCGTACCTCGCGCATCGGCTTCGGCTCGCCGGCACCGAACTACCGCTCTTCGAGGCGCCCACCGTCGAGGCGATCTACCAGGCGTCGAGCGGCCTACCGCGTAAGGCTAACGGCCTCGCGCATCACGCCCTCTTCGCCGCAGCGATCGCGAAGGCGAAGGCGGTCACCACCGAGCACGTGCAGATCGCGATGCAGGAAGTCGCGTAGTCGGCCGCCCAGATCGCAATGACGCCGGAGAGCTTGCGCGTGCTGCGCCGGGCTCCGGCGTCGTCTCTCTTCGTGCAAACGGGTCCTGAGCGCGGAGGCGTTTACGCACTGCGAGAAATCCTGCCGGTGGCTTCACGAGAGAGCGCGAGAGATGGGCGGTGGGATAGTGCGAGAGACAACAGCCCTCCTCCCCGAGGAGGTCGGTCCGTTCGTCGCGAAGTTCCGGGACCTCTATCCTCAGCACTTCGCGATGCTCTACTTGGGCCTCGTCACGGGCCTTCGCCCCTCCACGCTGCGGCCGCTCCGGCGCCGCGGCGCCGAGTGCGACGTGGTGTGGGAGCAAGGGCGCCTCCTCGTGCGGCGCTCGCATTCGCTCGGCGACGAGGTGATGAAGACGACGAAGCAGAAGCGGCGCTACGCCATCGAGCTCCCCACCGAGGCGATGGACGTGCTCCGCTGGCACGTCGCGACGCAGCTCAAGACCCCGGAGCAAGAGGACTCGGACCTGCTCTTCACGGAGCTGTACAGCCACCTCATCCCCGAGCACTTGGCGGAGGCCCGGAACGTCGTGTCGTTCGCAGCCGAAGCAGCGTCGGCCGCAGGGACGGTGCGAAGGGAAGGGCTCGGAAACCGTCTCTAGACGATGCCCGCAAGGGGCGGGCGTCTTCACGAGGGGCGTCATGACGGCGCGGACCAGGGAGCGTGGCGTTAGGCGATTCATCCGAGAGCGCCGCTCACGAGCAAGCGGAGGCGCAGCTCTGACAAGCCGTTGCACATGAGGAGCAGCCTGTTTTGGCGCACTCCTTTGCACAGGCTTCGCAGGCGAGCTTGCAGAGCTTCTTGGCCTCAGCAGCGAGAGGGCTGTTTCGAGCTTCGAGTTGGGCGGACAGAACGCAGGCGTCGATGCAATCCCGGCAGGCTCGGATGCAGGCCGCATGAGCGGTGGCGTCCTTCGCTAGACAGTCTTCGACGCAGCGTTCACACGCTTCGACGCACGAGAGACAGGAAGAGGTGCTGGATGACGTGGTTGTGGCGGACATGCGGACTTCCCTTTCTTGCTGGTATCCGGCTCACCAAGAGCCGCGAGGATGGAACAGTGTTCGACTGCGGTATCGCCCGAACACGTGCGGACCAGGCGGGCTACGGCATCCCGCAGCTCTCGAAGCTCGGTTAGCTTCTGTTCGATCGCCGCCAGCTTTTCCTCGGCCCGCCTACGGACCGTGCCACAAGGGGCTCCTTGGCGTGCTCGGAGCGCCAGAAGCTCTTTCGTCTCGGCCAACGTGAAGCCGAGCTGCGTCGCGTGACGAACGAATTGAAGGCGGGCCACGGCGTCGTCTCCGTAGCGCCGGTAGCCGCCCTTGGCTCGGGTCGGCTGAGGCAACAGGCCGATGCGCTCGTAGTACCGGATGGTCTGGACCCCGACCGCCGCACGCCTCGCCAGAGTGCCGATCGTAAAGGTCCCGTCGCCCATGCCGAAAGTATGGGGGCTGTAGCCGACTATAGGGTCAAGGGCTGACCGTGTTGTCGTTCGGCGTACGGCAGGCGTGGGCGCCAGAGTTGGTCACGAAGTCAGGGCCGGGAAACCATCCCTGGACCGTCCCTGAAACGAAGAAGGGCTGAGCACCCTTGGTGCCCAACCCTTTGATTTCGTAAGTGTCTGATTGTAGGCGCGATTGGGATTGAACCAACGACCCCTACCGTGTCAAGGTAGTGCTCTACCACTGAGCTACGCGCCTGGAAGAGACCCGCTTCATAGCGCCACCTCGCCCGCGGCGTCAAGCGCGTTTAGCGGGGCGCCGGCGGGGAGCACGGGCTGGGGTCTCGGCCCCTGCGCCGCGCCGTGCATCAAAAGATGGCCTCGCATCACCTCGCGGGGTAGGCGGTCCCCCCATGGATTCTCTCTACCGAGCCGATGAAGCCGAGCGTACGGTCGCCGCGGCGCTCCAGACCGGGGGCACCGAGCTCGCTCGCGACGTCGCGCTGCGCACGTACACCGCGCGCCTCCTCGGCCGCGAGCCTCGCCTGGTGCTGCACGGCGGCGGCAACACCTCGGTGAAATCGCGCGCGGTCACGCTCTTCGGGGAGACCGTCGACGTCTTGTGCGTGAAAGGCTCCGGCTGGGACCTCGCGACCATCCAGCCCGCGGGGCACCCCGCGTGCAGGCTCGACGCCCTCCGCGCGCTCGCGAGTCTACCCGCCCTCTCCGATGAGGCCATGGTCAACGGACTTCGCCTCGCGCTCCTCGACGCCGGCGCCCCTACCCCGAGCATCGAGGCGCTGCTCCACGCGATCCTGCCCGCCAAGTTCGTCGATCACACACACGCCAACGCGATCCTCGCGCTGGTCGATCAGCCCGAGTCCGAGCGCATGTGCCGCGAGGTGTTCCCGCGCGGGCTCGTGTGGGTGCCGTACGTGATGCCAGGCTTCGGGCTCGCTCGCGCGTGCAGGGAGGCGTGGGACGCGACCGTCGCCAAAGGGGAGACCCCGTCGGTGATGGTGCTCGACCGACACGGCATCTTCACGTTCGGCGAGACCGCGGAGGCGAGCTACGAGAGCATGATCGCCGCCGTGACCCGCGCCGAGCGCTACGCGGCCGACCGCACGAACACCGCGAGCGTCCACCTGGTTCAGGAGCCGCCGAGCTCGCTCGCGGCGGCGCTGTTGCCGTCGCTCCGCGGTGTGCTCGCGGAGGCTGCCGGCCTCCCCGAGGAGGCGGGCCCGGTGCTCGCGCTCCGCGACGGAGAGCGGGCCCGCGGATTCCTCGCCCGAAGCGACCTCTACGAGCTGATCCGACGCGGCTCGGCCACGCCCGACCACGTCATTCGCACGAAGCCAACGCCGATGCTGCTCAGCGCGCTCCCCGACGACCTGGGGCCCATGCGCGAGGCGATCCGCCGCGCTGTCGCGGGCTACCGCGCCGACTACCAGGCGTATTTCGACAGCATGTGCGCTGCGAAGGGCGTCACGCTGACCCGGCTCGACCCGAGCCCCGCGGTGGTGCTCGTCCCCGGGCTCGGTCTCATCGCGGTCGGCGCGACCCGGGCGCAAGCGGACGCGGCAGCAGATATCTACGAGCACACGATCGACGTGATGGAGACCGCGTGTGACGTCGGGGAATACACGCCCCTCGGGGCGGAGGATCTCTTCGACGTCGAGTACTGGAGCCTCGAACAGGCGAAGCTGCGGAAGCAGCCCGCGCCTGGCGGGGTCCTCGCGGGCAAGATCGCCGTGGTCACGGGGGCCGCCTCGGGGATCGGGCGCGAGACCGCGCGGGCGATGCTGGCCGAGGGCGCGCACGTGCTCCTCGCGGACCGCGCGGAGGCGGTCGACGACGTGCGGGCCGATCTGGCACTCATGTACTCTACACGCGTATCTTCCGCCCGCTGCGACGTCACGGCCGAAGCGAGCGTCGCGGCGCTGTTCGAGCGCGTCACGCGTGACTTCGGCGGCCTCGACGTGTGCGTCAGCAACGCAGGCACCGCGCCCGAGGGCGCCCTCGACACCGACGCGGGCCTCGCCGCGCTCCAGCGCTCGCTCGACGAGAACCTGCTGAGCCACGCGCGCGTCGCGCGGTTCGCCGCGCAGGTCTTTCGAAGCCAAGGGCGCGGCGGGTGCCTGCTCTTCAACGCGAGCAAGAGCGCGTTCGCGCCCGGCCCGGGCTTCGGCCCCTACGCGATCGCGAAAGCCGCGCTCGTCGCCCTCACCCGCCAGCTGGCCATCGACCTCGCCAGCACCGGAGTGCGCGCCAACGCCGTGAACGCCGATCGCGTCCGCACGGCGCTGTTCGGACACGGCGTGCTCGAGTCGCGGGCGAAGGCCCGCGGGCTCACCCCCGACGCGTATTTCCGCGCCAACCTGCTCACGCGCGAGGTCACCCCGAGCGACGTCGCGCGCGCGTTCGTCCACCTGGCCACGGCGCGCTCGACGACCGGCGCCGTCCTCGCGGTCGACGGCGGAAACCCGGCGGCGTTTCCGCGATAGCGGCCTCACTCCTTGCGGCCCGCGACCGCCTCGGCGACGCTCGGGCGATGAGCGAGCCTACCGTCACGACCGAGCTCCGCGGCCACGTCTTTCACATCGGGCTCGCGCGCGCGCAGAAGCGCAACGCCTTCACCACGGGCATGCTCCGAGAGCTCGCCGCCGCCTACACCGCGTTCGAGCTCGCCCCGGAGGCGTGGGTCGCCGTGCTCTTCGCGCACGGGGAGCACTTCACGGCAGGGCTCGACCTCGCGGAGGTGGGCCCCGCGGTCGCCACCGGCGCGCTCCTGTTCGGCGGCGAAGACCAGGTTGACCCTCTCGATCTCGCAGGCACTCGGCGGACCAAGCCGGTCGTGTGCGCCGTGCAAGGCATCTGTTTCACGATTGGCATCGAGCTCATGCTTGCGTGCGATCTGGTGGTCGCCGCGGAGGGCACCCGCTTCGCTCAAATGGAGGTGCGACGCGGCATCATGCCGTTCGGCGGCGCTACGCTCCGCTTCCACGAGCGGGCCGGGTGGGCGCGGGCCATGAAGTGGCTCCTCACCGGCGACGAGTTCGGGCCCGCAGAGGCCCTGGCGATGGGCCTCGTGTCCGACGTCGTGCCCGCCGGTGACGCGGTGGCCGCCGCCGTGGCTCTCGCCGAGCGCGTCGCCTCCCGGGCGCCGCTCGCGGTCCGCGCCACGCTCGCGAACGCGCGGCTCGCGCGCGAGCAGGGACGCGACGCGGCGCTCGGCGCCCTGATGGACACGGCGCGGCCACTCTTCGCGACCGCCGACGCCCAGGAGGGGGTGTTGTCCTTCCTCGAGCGCCGGGAGGCCCGCTTCGTCGGGCGCTGATCGGCGCTCATGATCACTCCGTGCGCCATCCGCGCGCGCGTTGCGAGAATGTTCTGGCCTGAGAAATCCGCGCGGGCGACCGACGCGTAGCCCGCCCTGGAAGAGGGGATACAGAACATGAACAGAAGCTCGCTCCGCCCCGTCGTCGCGGCGCTCGTGCTCGCCGCCGGCACGCTGGCCGCCGCCTGTGGGTCTGACGACCCACCCGTCGGCGGAATCACACCCGCCCCCCCCGACGGTGGGCCCAACCCCGACGCACCACCACCAACGCCGGGGACCGATTTCACCACCATCAAGCCCGCCGCGAACGACCCGTCGTTCCGCTCGCCGTTCGACGCGACGCCCGATCCGAAGGGCGAAAACGTGTATTTCACGGCGCTCACGGCGCTCGACGTGCCCGCGGTGTTCGTCAGCCCCGCCGGCGGCGGCGCCCCCCGGGTGCTCCATCAGGGCACGCCGCTCTCCGCGCCGTTCAGCATCGCCATCAGCGAAGACGGCAAGACCCTGTACATCGCCGACGGCAACGCCGAGGTCACGGCCGGTGGCGACGAGAACGGCGCGGTCCTGACGATCCCCGTCGGCGGCGGCACGCCCGCCGTGCTCCCGGGCTCCGGCGGCAAGAGCCCACGAGGCATAGAGGTCGCCGGCGACTCCGTGTATTTTACCGGCAAATCCGAGGGGCGCGCGGGCGTGTTCAAGGCCCCGCTGGCGGGCGGAGAGCCGGTCGCCCTCACGGCCGGCGGCCCGCTCCGCGAGCCCTCGGGCATCACGGTCACCAAGAAGGGGGTCGTCTACTTCGTGGACGCTTTCGCCCAGAGCGCGGCGGGCGCCGCCGTATTTCGGGTCGACGGCGGTCAGGCGGTGCTCGTGAAGGGCGGCTTCGCGGTGGGGCACCCCGCCGGCCTGGCGGCGACCTTCGACGACTCGGCGCTGCTCCTCTCGGGGATCGAGCCGAACAAGCAGACCGACGTGGTCGTGCGCATCAAGCTCGACGACGGCTCCACCACGAGCTTCACCGACACCATCGGTGGCTTCAGCGAGTCCGCCGGGCTCCACCGCGCGAAGACGACCAGCGTCTACGCGTGGGCAGACAGCCGCGCGAACGGCACGGGCACCGTCTACGTCCTCCGCTGAGGGCCCCGCGCGCTACGGATAGTCCCGGCGCGCCGTACAAGGAACTCTGACTCAGACTCTTGGAGCCTCGCATGAAACTTCGCCACACACTCCTCGCCTCCGCGTGCGGACTCGCCGTCACGGCGGTCACGGCGCTCGCCTCCGCCTCCAGCCACCGCGAAGCGCCCGCCATCGGCTTCGATCCGGCAGCCGACAACACGGACGTCTGGGCGTGGGTGACGCCCGGCACGCACGACAAGCTCAACGTCGTCGTGGCGTACAACCCCCTGGAGGAGCCATCGGGCGGACCGAACTACCACGAGTTCTCCGACGACGTGCTCTACGAGATCCACATCGCGCGTGGCGCGGCGGGCCTGAACGACGCGGTCACCTACCAAATCCAGTTCGACTCCACCGCGTATGCCCGGGTGGACGCGGCCGACCTCTCGAAGCCCCCCGGCGGCGGCAAAGAGTTCTTCTCTCAGCTCGCGGGCCGCAAGCAGACCTACACCCTCAGCAAGATCGTCTCGGGCGGACGCCGCATCGAGATCGCCAAGGGGATTCCCGTCGCGCCCGTGAACGCCGGCCCTCGCACGAGCTCCCTCGCGTACCAGATCCCGGCCCCCGGCAAGTACGACGACGCGTTCGCCGCGACGTTCATCAAGGACCTCGGCCCGGACGGGCGCGTGTGGGCTGGGCCGCGCGACGACGGCTTCTACGTCGACATCGGCCGAATCTTCGATCTCGCGAACGTGCTCACGGGCACGCCCCGCGACAACCTCGCCGGCTTCAACTGCCACGCGATCGCGCTCGAGATCCCGACGGCGCTCCTCTCGAAGGACGACCTCCCGCCGGCGCCCGGCGCGTCGAACGACAACACCCTCGGCGTGTGGGCCTCGGCGAGCCGTCGCCAGTACACGTTCCTTCGCCGCAACGGAAAGTCGGACGTCTGGGGGCCGTGGATCCAGGTCTCGCGTCTAGGGCTCCCGCTTGTCAACGAGGCGCTCATCGGCCTCCAAGACAAGGACCGCTACAACCGCAGCAAGCCGGCGAACGACGTACCCGCGTTCGGCTCGTACTTCCTGAACCCGGTCATCGTCCGCGACGCGGAGGCGGTCGGCATCTACACGGCGCTCAGCGTTCCGCAGGCGACGGTCGACGCGCTCAAGTCGAACCGACTCGACGTCATCGACACCATCAACCTCACGAACTTCCCCACGCCGGGCGCTCACTCGATCCCGCTGTCGTCGACCGGCGACGTGCTGCGCGTGGACCTCGGGCTCGACTCCGCCTTCCCCAACGGCCGCCCGATCCCGGGCCCCGCTCCCAACAAGGAAGGCGCGGACGTCACGGACGTGCTGTTGTCCGTGCTGCTCGCGAAGGGCACGCTGCCCGTCAGCGACGGCGTGAACTCGAACGACAAGAACTACCTCACGACCTTCCCGTACCTCCCGCTCCCCTGGGAGGGCTTCTCGGAAGGTCACGGCAAGCCCGCGCCGTAGGCGCGAGGTCCGGCCGCCGCGCACGTCTGGGCGACCGTTCGTCGGATCCTGCAGAGTCCCTCGGGCGTAATGTAGGCGCATGAAGGACTCGCTGACCCGAAGAGGCCTCGGCCCCCGCGAAGCGGCGCTCCTGGTGGGCGCCGCGCTCGCTTTTTTGGGGTGCGACGGCCCTGCGCCGACAGCCCAGAAGCCGCCGGCGCCCGCGCCCTCCGACGCCGCGCCGCGGGCCTCCACCCCCGAGACGAAGCCGGCGTCCCCGGAGCACCGCCTCGCGCTCCAGAAGACCGTCGGCGGCGGCGGCGCCGATCGCGCGATCGACGCGGCCCAGGCGCGCGCGCAGAAGACCCCCGACAACGCCGACGCGTGGATCCTCCTCGGCCGCGCGTGGGTCCGCAAGGCGAGAGAGAGCGCCGATCCGGGGTACTACCTGAACGCGGGCGCGTGCGCGCAGATCGTGAAGAAGACCGACCCCGAGAGCCGCCTCGCGAGGGACCTCGAGGGGCTCGTGTTGCTCACCAACCACGAGTTCGAGGCGGCCCGGCAGCTCGCGGAGAGCGTCGTGCACAAGGCCCCCGACGACCCGATGGCCTTCGGCAACCTGGCGGATGCCGAGCTCGAGCTCGGCCTGTACGACGACTGCCTCCGGCACACGCAGGCCATGATGGCGCTCAAGCCGAACCTCGCGAGCTACGCGCGCGCGTCGTACTTGTCGTGGCTACGAGGCGACGCGAAGGGTGCCAAAGAGGCTATCCGGGCCGCCATCGACGCCGGGCGCGATCGCCACGATCCGGAGCCTCGCGCGTGGGTCCTCACCCAGGCCGCGACCCTCTTCTTCCACGAGGGCGACCTCGACGGCGCCGACGCGGGGGTCGACATGACGCTCGAGTGGCTGCGTGACTATGCGCCGGCGCTCGCCCTCCGGGGGCGGATCGCCCTCGCCCGGAACCAGGGCAAGCGCGCGGTCGACGCCCTCACCAAGGCCTACGATCAGAGCCCCCTCATCGAGACCACATGGCTCCTGGGCGACGCGAAGGCGATGGCGGGCGACGAGGCCGGCGCGGCCGCGGCCTATGCCCGGCTCGAGCGCGAGGGACCCAAGGTCGACCCGCGCACGACCTCGCTCTTCCTGTCGTCTCGGGCCGAGAAGGCCGAGCGCGCCCTCGCGCTGGCGGAGGAGGAGTACGCGCGCCGCAAGGACGTGCTCACCGAAGACGCGCGCGCGTTCGCGCTCCTCCGCGCGGGGAAAGTGAAGGAGGCGAAGGCCTCGATCACGAAGGCACGAAGGCTCGGCACTCCGGACGCACGCATGGTCTTCCACGAAGGCGCCATTCGGCTCGCCGCGGGGGAAAGGAAGCCCGCGGAGGTGGTCCTGCGCGCGGCGCTGGCGAACGCGTCGCTCGACCGAGCGAGCCGGGCCGAGGCGGAGCGGCTCCTCGCCGCGAAGAAGCAGTGAGCGGCGGCGGCGGCGTGGCGCCCTCGCGTGGTGCGCGCTGGGCCCGCGCGCTCGGGCTCCTCGTCGCTGTGGTGTCGCTCCTCCTCGCGCGGGCAGCCGCGGCGCATGCCGTGGGGATGTCGACGGGCGAGTACCGCGAGCTCGAAGGCGACGGAGGGCCCCGCGCCCTCGGGGTGCGGATCGTCCTGGCGCGCGGCGAGCTGCTCTCGCTCGTGCCCTCGCTCGACGCCGACCACGACGGCGCTCTCACCCAGCCGGAGCTCGCGCGGGGGCTCGACGCGGCGCGGCCGACGTTGGCGCACCTCGCGGTCGTTCGGGGCGGCGCGGCCTGCGCCGGCAGCCTCGAGGCGCTCGCCCTCACCGAGCAAGACGGCGTGACGCTCGAGGCGCGGTTCTCGTGCCCCGCGACGGGCACCACCTACAAGGTACGCTTCGGACTGTTCGATGACCTGGCCCGAGGTCACCGCCACATCGCGCGCGAGCTCGGCGGCGGCGCGCGCGAGGACATCCTCTTCGGCGGCCACGACACGTTCGAGGTGTCGAGCGTTTCGGCGACCCCCGGCGCTCCGGAGCCGACAAGCCACGCGGCCCCAGCCACGTTCCCGGGCTTCTTGCGGCTCGGGGTCGAGCACATTCTCACGGGCTACGACCACCTCGTCTTTCTCTTCGGCCTCGTGCTCGTGCGGAGTCGGCCGCGGGCGCTGCTCGCGGTCGTCACCGCGTTCACCGTCGCTCACTCGCTCACCCTCGGGCTCGCGACGCTCGGCGTGTGGGCCCCGAGCCCGAGGTTCGTCGAGCCCGCGATCGCCCTCTCGATTGCCTACGTGGGAGTGGAGAATCTCCTCGTGAAGGACGCGAATCGGCGCTGGCGAATCACGTTTCCGTTCGGCCTCGTGCACGGGTTCGGCTTCGCCGGCGCGCTTCGCGAGGTCGAGCTCCCGCGCGCGCGCATTCCGCTGGCGCTCGTCGGCTTCAACGTCGGCGTCGAGCTCGCGCAGATCGCCGCGCTCGCCGTGCTCGTGCCGCTCGTGCTTCTCGTCAGCCGGAGACACACGGTCCCGCGGGTCACGCAGGCGCTCTCCGTGCTCGTCGCCGTCGCCGGGCTCGCGTGGTTCATCGCGCGCGTCGTCGCCGGCTGAAGCGCCGATCTTCGATTCACAATCTCGGGCTACGCAGTCGTCAGCGCAGATCGCAGCGCATCCCGCAGGTGCCGGCGCGCTGGCCCTTGGTCTTCAGACAGCCACCCCGGCACTCGAAATCGGTCTCGCACGGGGCCCCGGCGGGCTTCTTGGCGGCGCACTTGCCCCGCAGGCACTCGCTGCCCGCCTCGCACACCCCGCCCGGGCACGCCTCGCCGAGCTTGGCGGGCGCGCGCCGCTGACAAGTCTTCTGTACGCACTGGCTGCCCGGACTGCAGTTCGCGCTGAGCACACACGCCGCGCCGTCCGCGAGCGGGGCTGCGCAGCGGTGCGCGACGCAGGACTTGGCGCACTCGGGGTGCTGCGCGTCGAGCGTCGACTGCCGCGCGTAGCTCGCGAGGGCGTCGGTCGACGACCCACACGCCTCGCCGTCGGCCTTCCCGGGCCCGCACCTGCCCGGCGTCGTGGGGCCCGCCCCGTGGCAGCGTAGATCGCGCTCGCACTCGAGCGACGAGCGGCAGCGCGCGCCGGCGGGCACGAGCCCGCGGAAGAGCCCCTGGCAGGCCTCCGGCGGCCCTGGAGGAAACGGCCCCACCCAGTCGCACCCGGCCAGCGCCACGTCGAGCGCAGCCACGCAGGCGTCGACCGCCGCCGGCTCCACGCGCACCGCCTTCGCGCGGAGCGCTGCGCTCATCATGCGCACGCACTCGCTCGTGAGGACGATGCCCGGCTGCGTCTTGCAGCACTCGGCGCGGCGGGCCTCCTGACGCGCGCTCATCGCCTCGCAGAAGCGCACGGCGAGCGTCTCCGCCGCGCCCGCGTCGAGCGGGTAGACGGGCTTCACCTCGTCGTCGGTGGCCGCTCCCGCGTCCACGCCATCGCCCCCGTCCCGCGCGCCGGCTTCCGAGGCGCTCGCATCGTCGACCACGGTGGACGCGTCGGCCGGCACCGGAGGCTGGCTCTTGGGGCAACCGAGGAGCGATGCGGCCCCGACGGCCAGCGTGGCCGCGGCGACCTTCCTCATGACCGCGCGGCCGCAGAGGCGAGTGGGCAAGGTGGTTCGCACGATCCGAGCCTAGCTCTAGCAGCGCGGGTGCGTCGCGCGTGGATCGCCCACCCCTCGTTTTCCTCCCCCATCGGGGCCGCAGGGCGGTACCCTCACGGCATGAGGTTGTGTCGTGCCTCCACCGCGCTCGCCGCGCTCACCGCGCTCGCCGCGCTCGTCAGCGCCGGGTGCTTCAGGCGCTCCCCCGACGCGACCGACGACGCGAAGGCTGAGGCGCGGGAGGCGTGCGCACGGGACCCTGAATACGCCGCGGGGCCTGCGCAGAAGGCAGCGAGCGCGCTCGACGCGTACTGCGCGAAGGCGCCCTGCCCCGGCAAGGAGAAGCTCGCCGCGCTTTGCGCCTTCAAGACCAAGGGCCGGCCTCAGTCGCCGCCGATCTACGAGCTCAAGACGACGATCGCGCGCGGTGACACCGAGCGCGAGGTGTCACTCTGCAAGACCGTGCGCGCCTCGGGGGCGATCGCCTCGTTCGATCAGCTCGACCTGTACTGCTCGAACGGCAAACGCTGCATGACCTGCGGCGGCAGCAACCGCTGAGGCTGCGCGGGCAGACTCAGAAGCGCAGCGTGAGCTCGACGCGCGCCCCCGAGAAGGCGGGGAACAGGCGGCAGATGCCGCTCACGCAGCGCAGCCCGCCGCGCTGCTGACCCACGAAGAAGCGCACGTTGTTCTCCGACGTGAAGCGCCAGAGCACGCTGCCGTTGTTGTAGATGCCCGGGAACCCGTCTTGGGTGGTGTACTCGAAGCCGTGGGTGAAGACCCACTGGGGCGCGATCTTGAGCGCCGTGTAGTGCTCGCCCTGAACCCACTTCGCCTCGGTGAAGACCTCGGCGCCGGTGGCGTCCCGGGTCGTGTGCTGGTTCTCGCTGTCTTGAAGGCGGACCCGGTGGCGCCCGGCGAACTCGATGGAGTACGGGCCGCTCAGGTACTTCGTGAGCGTGTACTGCGCGGCCCGCTCCTTGTAGAAGGGCTCGCCGTTGGCGCGCACGTCGTTGCGCACGGTCGCGTTCGCGAAGAAGAACGAGCGGTTCGAGTCGAAGCGGAGCTCCATCCCCGTGAGCAGATCGGTCACGTAGTTGGTCGTGTCCTCCACGGACTGACGGCGACCGAGCTCGTCGCAGCTCCCGCCGCCCGACTCGCTCTTGGTGACGGTGTAGCCGAACGCCGAGTAGAGCAGCACGTTCTGGTTGATGCGCACGTCGACGCGATCGCGCGCGCCGTTCACGCACGCGTTGAAGAAGTTGAACATGCTGTCGTTGATGATCGGCTCGGCCGTGGGGGCCGCCGAGTACGCCACGTTCGCGAAGGCCGACGCCTTCGTGACGTTCACCGAGCCAGCGATGTTGAAGAAGTTGCGGTAGCTCTTCACCTCGACGGTGTTCGTGAACGGCCCCTTGTTGGCCGAGAGCGAGCCGTAGAGGGCATTGCCGTTCAGATTACCCTCGCGCCCCGACTCCCCCTCGCGGCGCTGGATGGCGGCCTCGAGGTAGAGGCTGCCCGAGCCCAGGAGCGAGGGGATCTCAAGGGTCTGGCTGGCGTTGAGCACGTTCCGTGACGCGAGCGTAGGCGACAGGCTCTTCGGCAGCGACGTGAGCCACGCGGAGGTGTCGTTCTCGTCGCAGGTGCCGAACGGCCGGTCGAGCATGCCGTCGATGACGTTGCCCTTCTCGTCGTAGCGGTACGGCGCGCACCGCGTGAACCTCGCCACGTTGGTGGAGAGCACCACGGGCAGCCCGCGCCCGAGCAGGATCTGGCCGCCGACCACGCGATCGGAGCCAAAGAGGGGCGCGCGCGGATCGTTCGCGAGGGGCTTCGGCAGGAACAGCGCCCGGCCCGTGGGCTCGTCGACGCGCGACGGGTTCAAGATACCGGCGACCACCGTGACGCTCGCCGGGTCCTTCTGCAGCACGACCTTGCCGCCAAACGCGGTGGTGTCGATGCCGAGCTCGTCGACCTTGCGGAGCGAGAGCACGAGGCCACGGCCGAACTGCGTGTAGGAGTCACCTGCGGTGAGCTCGACCACGGGCGTCTTGTAGGACGCGTACAGCTTCGCAGGGTAGAGCGAGTCCCGGTAGCGGCTGGCGCCGTCGACCTGAAACTGCCGAAGCGTCCGCGGAGCGATGTCGCCGTCCTCCGGCCGGAGCGCGTAGAGCGCCGAGTCGAGGCGCGCGCCCACCGTGAACTTGCCCCAGTTGAGCACCAGGTTCAGGCGATTGAGCCACGCGAAGTAGCCCTGGTTCTTGGAGTCTTCGCCCTCGCGCGACGCGAAGCGCTGCGACACGATCGACGTCTCGGTGACGTCGAGCTTCAGCTGACGCCCGAGCACGATCGGCAGGTCGACCGCGCCTGCCAAGCCCGGCCACGCGAGGCCCGCGAGCACGCAGAGCGCACCCGAGACGCTCGCGAACGTGCGCCGGGGCGCCCTGGTCCGCTCGCTCACGCGCCGCATCCTCTCACAAAAACAGCCGGGTCCGGTGCGCTACTTCGCGAGGAGCTTGTCGACTTCGACAGCGAGGACGTCTTCGTCGCCCGGGTTGTACCCTTCGCGCACCTGCGCGACGTTGCCGGTTTTGTCGATGAGGATGGTCAGCGGGCCGCTCTTCTTGGGGTTGTAGAGCGCGCAGATCGCCGAGTCCTCGTCGAGCAGAACTGGGAAGTTCAGGTTGTTGCGCTGGGCGAAGGGCTTGACCTGGGCGACCGTCTCGGGGCCATCCATCGACACGGCGAGCACGATGAGGCCCTGCGCCTTCTTGTCGTCCTGCATCTTTCGGAGGTGCGGGAACTCGGCCAGGCACGGCTCGCAGTACGTCGACCAGAAGTTCAGCAGGATGGTGCCCTTCCCGAGGTAGGTCGAGAGGCGCACGGTGTTGCCGTTCATGTCGCGCGTGGTGAAGTCTTGAGCGTGCACGCCCGCCTTCATGCCGCCCGCGGGGGCGGCCACGCCGCCGGTGGCGGCAGGTTGTCCAGGCTGCCCGGCTTCACAGCCGAACAGCGCCGTCGCCGCGAGGGCAACGACGCTGAGGGCACGAGAAGCCGAACCGAAAAGGTCAGCTTTATTCTGCACGGGCTTCCTTGCTTGGCGCGGCTTACTTGGCGGTTTACTTGGCGCGGTTTACTTGGCGCGGTTTACTTGGCCGGGGTGTAACCGTCGAGGAACTTGAGCCAGCCGTCCAGCTCGGAGCGGACGCCCTCGGCCGTGCCGGCGCCGCCGGTGCTCGCGTAGAGGATCTCCATGGTGCGGGCGTCGAGGTCGGCGTTCCACGGGATGGCGGCGGCGTCGAAGAACACGCCGAAGTTCGCGTTGTTCGGATCGAGCACGTGGCCGAAGTCCGACGGGTAGGCCGTGAGCCACTTGTCGAGGTCGCCCTGCGTGGCGGCGACGCCCTGCTTGGCGCTCTCGACCAGGGCGGTGAGCCAGGCCACCTTCTTGGTCTTCAGCTCGCCGGCCAGGGTGCCGGCCGCCTTCGCCTCGGCGTTGCACGGGCCACACCACACAGCCGCCGCCTGGATGTGGATGAGGCGGTAGTTCTTGGTCTGCGGGTCGAAGTAGTCGGCGAGCGAGACCTGCTGGAGCCCCTGGGACTTGTCGCCCTTCGGGAACCCATAGAACTTGAAGTTCTTCATGACGTTGCCCGGCGCTCCGACCTTGCCGGTCTTCGAGCTGTGGGTCGACGCCTTGGTGCCGATGTTGGTGGTGGGGTACGCCACGCCGTCGGGGTTGGTTTCCTTGCCGACGGGGCCCTGGCCCTCACCGACGAGGCCCTTGTCTTGCTCGGGTCCCGGCGTACCGGAGCCCGTGGTGGCCGACGAGCACGCGACGGCGAAGAGGGAGACGACGACCGCTGAAACTCCGACAAATCGCATGGGACACCTCTGTTGGCTGTGTGCTAGCACACCGGCCGCTCACCGTACCCCCAAACCGTGTTTCGTCAAGACGCATTGGCGAGGGGGCCGGGCGCGGCGTAACGTAACGTGCGCGCAGCCACACCGCTACGCCGCCCCTTCGCTTCGGTTTCTCACGACCCCTCTCTTTTCGTGCTGCGAGGCTCCATGAACCCCACGTCCGCCCCTTCCGCATCCGCATCCCGCTCGTCCCTCGCGCTCGCGCTCACCTTCGCCGCGGGCGCGCTCTTCGCCGGAGTGGGGGCGTTTGGGTGCTCGTCGTCGACGGTCGACCCGGGTCCGGCGCCGGCGCCGGCCTGCGACTCGGCCAAGTGTGCACCGGGCAACCAGTGCATCGCGGTGGGCGGCGAGACCAAGTGCCGCAAGACGTGCAGCTCCAACGCCGACCCGGCGAAGGGCTGCCCCTTCAATTTCACGTGCACGGCCCTCACCGCCCCCGAGGCGGAGTGCGTTGGGCCCGCGTGCATCTGCGCCGAGCTCGCCGTGAAGCTCGAGAAGAAGGACAAGGGCCAGTGGGGCGCGGGCTGCAACCCGGCCGACGGCATCGCCGCGAACAAAGCGTGCGACGCCGCGCAGGGCTTCCAGTGCTACGCGCAGAACCCGGTCGACGGCGCGGCGTACTGCACGCGCGCGTGTGCGAAGGACGCGGAGTGCGGCGGGGGCTTCTTCTGCGGCGCGGTGAACGACTCTCCGAGCGCCGAAGAGGCCAATCGCAACGGCACTGGCACCATCAAGATCTGCCAGAAGCGCGCGTACGGCTCGCCCTGCGAGTCCACCGTCGACTGCGGCGCGGGCCTCCGCTGCATCGCCGACGACAAGAACCAGAAGTTCTGCTCGAACAGCTGCGCGACGGACAACAACTGCGCGGTCGACGCGTTCTGCGCCGACGGCCTTTGCTACCCTTACGCGGGCGTCAGCGTGGGCGACGGCAACCTCTGCTCGCCTTGCCGCTCCGATCTCGACTGCGCCGCCGGCAAGGGCGTGTGTGGGGCAAACACCTACACCACCGAGCGCTTCTGCACGGTGCCCTCGGCTTCCGCGTGCAAGTCGCAAGACTGCCCCAAGGTCCCCGAGGGGGTGACGGGGGGCGGGTGCACCACCAAAGCGTTCGACGACATCCCCGCGGGGCAGTGCATCGGCCTCTTCAAGCTCGGCACGAGCAACCTGCCCGGCTGCTGGACACGCACGCGCAGGAAGTAGCCCGTTCCGCCGAGCCGCGGCACGCGTCTCGCGTGCAGGGCCCCTGCGGGCTCACCCGGAGGTTCATGGCGGCCCCTCGCCTTCCGGTCGCGCTCGCCATCCACCTTCGTTCGCGCCTGCGGGGCTCACTTGGAGGTTCGAGAATCTCGCTCGCCCACGTAGGCTGGCGGCATGGCACGCACGTACGATCTGGTCCTCTTTGGGGCGACGGGCTTCACCGGGAAGCTCGTGGCCGAGTACCTCGCCAAGCACGCGACCGGCCTCGCGTGGGCCGTGGCGGGCCGGAGCGAAGCGAAGCTACGCGAGGTGCTCGATGGCATCGATCGCGGCAGCGCGGCGGGGGGCAAGCGAGTCGGCCTCCTCGTCGCGGACGCGGCGGACGCCGAGTCCCTGAAGCGCGTCGTCACGGCGGCGCGCGTCGTCGTCACGACCGTGGGCCCGTACGCGAAGTACGGTCAGAGCTTGGCGCGGGCGGCTGCGGAGCACGGCACGCATTACTGCGACATTACGGGCGAGGTGCCCTTCGTTCGGCGCAGCATCGACGAGAACCACGCGCGGGCCCGCGAGACGGGCGCGCGGCTCGTGCACTGCTGCGGCTTCGACTCGATCCCCTCGGACCTCGGCGTGCTCCTCTTGGCCGACCGTGCGCGCGAGCTCGACACTACGCTGGAGGCGACACGCCTGGTGGTACTGAGCGCGAAGGGCGGTTTCAGCGGTGGCACCGCGGCGAGCATGATGAACCTGATGCGCGAGGCCGAGCGCGACCGCGCGCTGCGACGCCTCCTCCGCGACCCCTACTCGCTCACGCCCGATCGCGCCTCGGAGCTGACGGTCGACGGCCCCGATCCGGTGCGAGTGCGGTGGGACGAGGACGCCAAGGTGTGGACCGGACCGTTCATCATGGCAGCCATCAACACGCGGGTCGTGCGACGCTCGAACGCGCTCCTCGACCACCGCTACGGGCGGGCCTTCGGGTACGAAGAGACCATGAGCTTCTCGCGAGGGCCACGCGGTCTCGCGAAGGCCGGGGCCTTCGTGGCGGGCCTCGGCGCGACGATGCTCGCCGCCTCGAGGGAGCCCTCTCGCGCGGTGCTCGAGCGCTTCCTGCCAAAGCCGGGCGAGGGTCCGTCGAAGGCCCAGCGCGATGGCGGCTTCTTCCGCATCGCGATCTACGCCAAGACCTCGAACGGCGCGCGGCTCGAGGCCCGGGTCGAGGGCACGAGCGATCCGGGGTACGGCGAGACGGCGAAGATGCTCGCCGAGTCCGCCCTCGCCCTCGCTGGCGGCGAGCTCTCGAGCGCCGAGGGCGGCGTGCTCACCCCGGCCGCCGCGCTCGGTCAAGGCCTCATCGCGCGGCTCCGCGCGGCGGGGATGACGTTCGAGCTCAAGAAGTGACGGACGCTCAGGCGCCGTCGGGTGGTTCGCCCGCCGGCGAGGGCGTCTCGGCGACGCGGCCCTCCGCGGTGGGCTTGGGCTCGAGTGAGGCTCCCCGCTCGCGAGACGGCGCGCGCGCTCCGCGCTTCCCCTGGGCGCCCGCGTCGTCCTGGGCGAGGCGACGCGCAGAAATGAGCTCGCTCCACAAGGCGCGCTCGTCTCCCGCGGCGAGCACGAGCCACATGCCGCCCGCGACGACGGAGAGCGCGGCCAGCGGGACGTCGAACCGCCCCTGCGACGCGAGGGCCAGCGCGAGCGGCCCGACCACGGCGCCAACGGTCTGGCGCTGGAGGAGCGCGACGCACGCGAGCGCGAGGCCGGTCGGGAAGAGATAGTAGGCGATCGGCGCGATCCCGAGCGGCTCGGGGCTCGACGCGCCCACGGAGAACGCGACGTGGAACACCGCGCCCACGGGGGCGAGGGAGGGCGGCCGGCGCGTGGCGAGGAAGGTCGCGAAGAAACCGGCGATGAGCGCGGCGTTGCCGAGCACGCGCCCACGCAGCTTGCCGCGCGTCGCGAAGTACGCCACGGCGACGAGCTGGGCGAGCCCCCACAGCACGACCGCGAGGGTCGAGAGGCCCCGCGCGAGTGTGTACCCGCTCGGGCTCGCGAGCGAGAACGCCGCGACGGTCCACGCGAGGGCGCGGAAGAGGCCCGCGAGCCCTACGAACCCGAGCACCACGGCGACGGCGCGCGTGTGTACCGACCGGAGCGGGCGGGCCGCCGTGAACAGCGTGAACCCGCCCGCCGCGAGCGCGAGCACCACCTGCGCCAGCGCGAGGAGCGGGCGGGCGGCCGCCGGTGACGCCAGCCCCACGCAGACGACGGCCAGCGCCAGCGCCGCGTACCTCGACGCGCCCAGATCGACTCGGCGAATGAGCTCGTACCCGCCAAGGCCGATCAACGTCAGCAGGCCGACGAACGCCACATAGGTGAACGTGGACGTGACGCGCTCGCCCCACACGACCGCTTGCTCGCCCACGTTGCCGAGGAGCCCGGGGAGCACGAGGAGCCCGAGCACGGCGCTCACCACCGCGATCGCGACGGTCACGCGCAGCAGCGGCTCCATCGTCTCGACGCTCGCAGGAGGGGCAGGCGGCGGGGCGGGCGATGCGGGCGGCGGCGCGGGCGATGCGGGCGGCGACTTCACGGGCGCGGCCACTCTACCCTACTCCAGCCTACTCCAGCGATGGGCGTGGGGCCTCGGGCGGGTGCGGCGGTTCGGCGACCCGGCCGCCGGCGAGCCGCACGGTGCTCGAGGGGAGGCCGCCGAGCTCCTCCTCACGGTGGGTCACGCACACCACCACACGCCCCGCTCGGACCAGCTCGGGATAAATCGATGAAAACACGTCGTTTTTTGTCGCTTCGTCGAGCGCCGAGAAGGGCTCGTCGAGGAGCAAGACGGCGGGCTCACGGGCCAGCGCGCGGGCCAGCGCGACCCGCTGGGCCTCGCCGCCCGAGAACGCGCGAGGGAGGCGGTCATCGAGGTGGCCGACGCCGAGGCGCTCCAGCCAGCCGCGCGACAGATCGCGGCGCGTGGTCGCGGGCTCCGCCGCTCCATAGGCCACGTTCTCGAGCGCGGTCATGTGAGGGAACAGGGCGAGCGACTGGAACACCACGCCGAGGGAGCGGGCCTCGGGCGGGGCGAGCACCCCCGATCGCGAGTCGAACCACACCGAGTCGCCCAGCGCGATGCGCCCCTCGTCGGGGCGGTGCGCGCCGAGGAGCGCGCCGAGCAAGGTGCTCTTGCCGGCCCCGGACGGGCCGACCACGGCGGTGATGCCCGGGCGGAACGACAGGTCCACGTCGAGGGAGAACCGCCCGCGGTTCACCACGATCCGCGCGCGCAGCGAGGCATGCGAGGGAGCGGCCGCTTCACTCACGGGGGGCGTGCCCCAGGGCGAGCCGGTTCGTGACGTACAGCGCGCCGAACGACAGCGACGCGAGCACGAGCACGAGGGCGTTCGCGTCGTGCTCCCGGCCGGCGATCGCGGCGTCGTAGATCGCCATGCTCGCGGTCTGTGTGACGCCGGGCAGATCCCCGGCCACCATGAGCGTTGCCCCGAACTCGCCGAGCGCGCGGGCGAACGCGAGCGCCAGCGCCGCCACGAGCCCGCGCGCGGCGAGCGGGAGCTCCACCGTGCGGAACGCGCGGAGCGGCGACGCGCCGAGCGTCCGCGCGGCGAGGACCACGTCGCGATCGACGCCCGCGAACGCGGCGCGACCAAACTTCACCACCAGCGGGAGCGACGAGGCGGCGGCCGCGAGCACCGCGGCCTTCACGGTGAACACGAGCGGCGCGCCGGTGACGGCCTCGTAGGCGCGCCCGATCACCCCGCGCCGCCCGATCACCACGAGCAGGAAGTAGCCGAGCACCGTGGGCGGCAGCACGAGCGGGACGGAGAGCAGCGCGTCGAGCGCCTCGCGCCCGAGGAACCGCCGGCGCGCGAGCAGCGCCGCGACCGGCACGCCGACAACGCCGGCGAGCGCGGTGGCCGCGAGCGCGATCTCGAGAGAGAGGAGGAACGGGGCGACGGGCATGGCGACGGGCGAGGTCCAACGCCCCGCGCAGCCTGAGTCTTAGGCGGCCGGTCGCACTGCGTCTGCCAAATTCCATCCGGCTCGAGGCGGGGCCGGGTGCGGTCGCCCCCCGCGGCCGCGAGAGGGCGCGACGCCGCGCGCGGCGCGCGTCAAGGCGGGGCGAAGCCGTGGGCGGCGAGGACCCGCTGCCCTGGTCGGCCGCGCACGTGGGCTGCGAACGCGACGGCGGCGGCGCGATCGCCCGGGCGCCCGCCGCCCGAACAGAGCACGAGCGTCTGCACGATCGGGGCGTGGAGCGCTGGGGGCACGTCCAGCGCGCGCGAGGGCGGCTGCTCGCGGACGAGGGCCTTCGACACGAACGCGCAGTCGGCGTTTCCGCTGCGCGCGAGCTGCCAGCTCTCGCCCACGTTGCCGGCGAACACCAGCTGCGCCTTCGTGCGCTCGGTGAGGCCGAGCGCCTCGAGCGCCTCGCGGGCCGCGCGGCCGTACGGCGCATGCTCGGGGTTGGCGATCGCGATGCGCCCGAGGCCTGGCAGGCCCGCGAGCCCCTCGGCCGGGATCCCCGAGGGGCACGCGAGCGCGAGGCGCCCCTGCGCGTAGGGCGCCCGCGTGGAGTCGTCGCAGGCCCCGCTCCTCACCGCCGCCTCCGCGAACGCCACGTTGGCCGAAGCGAACAGATCGAACGGGGCCCCCTCGGCGATCTGCTTGGCGAGCAGCCCCGACGAGCCGAAGGTGAGCTCGACGCGCGCCCCCGTCTCGCGCTCGACATCGCGCGCGATCTCGCGGAAGGCCCCGTCGAGATCGGAGGCCGCGGCCACGCGCACGACGCGGGCGCCGGGGGGCGCACGACGGTCGCAGCCGACGGCCCCCGAGGCTAGCGCCGACAGCGCGCCGAGAGCGAGGACCGCACGCGCCCATTTGCATGCACCATACACGGAACAGTCAGGGGGCGCCGTGGCGCATTTCGTTCGGCGATCCAGGCGGTGGCCGCCCCTCGTCGGTGGGTGAGGTGGGGCGCGCGGGCGGGCCCTCGGCCGGCGGCGCGGCGGGCGGCAGGTTCAGGAGGAACGGGCGCGCGTTCATCGTGGAGCACGCGAACACCTCGTCGCGATGGAACTCCCAGTGGAGGTACACGTTGCCGTCGCTCGACACGATGGCCTTCGGCGCCGGCCCAAAGGGCGACGCGCGCTTCACCGAGTCGAGCGCGGCGATGTCGAAGGCGGTGACGCCGCTCGCCTTCACCACGCCCATCTTCACGATTTGGCCGTCGTGGGGGCCGACCACGATCTCGAGGTGCGTGATGAGCCGAGGGTTGGAGAGCGGGTGAGTGGAGGGCAGGCCGTCGAGGGAGCCGAGGAAGCTGTCGGCGAAGATGGGGTGCAGTCGGTTGTGGATGGTGTTGAGGTACGTGGCGAACGGCACGCGCGCCGCGTTCAGCGCGGTCTGGTTGCCCGGCTTGACGGTGGTGACGTAGTTCTCGATGGCGCTGCGCCAGCGCTCGAAGTTCGACGCCTGGAACGAGCCGCGGTGCTCGCTCTTGCGCCGCTCGCCGTCGGCCACGCGCTCGCGGTGGAGCTGGTCGTGGCCGATGGTCGCGACGACCCCGCGCTGATTCAAGTTGAGGTTCACCTGACCGGGCGCGGCCTGCGCGCCGAGGCCAAGCGAGAGCCCCGACGACGGCTTCCTCGCGGGGCCCGTGGCGGCGCGGCTCGGCGCGCTCGCGCCACCTTGATTCCCCGCGCCGAAGCCGCCTGGCCGCGCGGGGTCGAAGGTCCAGCCCTTGGCGCCCTCGGCCACCGCCGGCGTCGCCTGCGACGCGCCCCCAGGCTCGGGCGTCGAGGCCGCGCTGGACGCGGACGGAGGCCGCCCGTCGCCGCCAGCGTTCGCGGGGGTCTTCGGAGCGAGCATGGCCACCTGTCCAGCGGCCGGCCTCGAGGGGACCTGGATGTCGAACTCGGTGCCCTTGTCGCCGGGCGCACGGTTCTTCTCGCCCTTGCGATCCTCGCTGTCGGCGATGCGCGTGCGCTCACTGTCGCCGGGCTGCTTGGTGGGGCCCGAGTGCTGGCCCGCGGGGGTGGGGTTCGGGTCGTCTTGGTCGTGGGCCGTCTGGGTGGCGACGGTCTCCTTGTCGACCTTGTTGGCCTCGTCGGCGATGAACTTCGCGGTGGCGTTGTCCTGCTGCGCTGGCTTCACGTGCTGCTTGACCGCGATGCGCTGGTCCTTCTGCATCGGAGGCGGCGGAGCGACGGGCGCCGGCACGTCCGTAGGCTTCGGCAAGATCGCGATCTTCTTCGGTTCTTCCTTCTTCGGTTCGTCGGGTTTCTGGGCCTCGGGCGTGGGCTCCTTCTTCACCTCGGCGCTCGCCTTGGGGAGCGCGGGCGCGGGCACGTCGGTCTCGCTCGGGGGCACCGGTGTCTCGGCGGCGGCGCCGAGCTCGAGGGTGCTCTCGGCCTCGCGCGCCTTTCCTCGCGCCTGGTAGCCCATCTTGGCGAAGAACGACGCGTCGTCGTGGGCTCGCGCCACCTCGTTGCCGCCCTGGCCAAGGACATAGTGCGCGCACACCGCGGCGCAGACCCAAAGGATCAACGGAGTCGCGGCGTTCTCACGGGCCATGGCGAGGCACTCTCCCTCGAGAGGGCGCGGAGAATCCCACGCGCCTACACCATAACACCGCCGGGGACCGCCGGAAAGGCGGGGCCCGCCGACGCCCCGCCTCGCCTCGAACGGGGTGCGCCTCGCGGCCGGGCGCAGAGCGCGAAAATGTTGCGCGAGGCGAAGGCTCAGCTACCGTCCCTCCATGGCTCTGCGACTCTGCTCCGGCTGCGCGCGTCACGTTCGGGCGACCGATCCCCAATGCCCGTTCTGCGGCGAAGCGGGCCGCGCCGCGGTCGCTTCGCCCGTGTCCCGCGCCACCCGCGCCGCCATGGTCTTCGGCGGCGCTGCGCTGGTGAGCACGGCGGTCGCCTGCGGAGGCTCGGTCCAGCCGCTGTATGGCGCGCCGCCGGCCGACGCGGCAACAGACACGGGCGTCGACGCCTCCCCCGCCCCACTCTACGGCGCGGTCCCGCCGCCCGACGCCGGCGCCGACGCGGCGAAGGACGCCGGCCAGGACGCCTCCCCTGCGCCGCTCTACGGCCTCCCGCCCGGCTGAGCCCCGCGCTCGCTCCCCACACGCACGCGCCACCCCCGAGGAGACTATGGCCCTTCATTTATGTGCAGAGTGCAACCGCCACGTCCGGACCACCGAGGCGGCGTGCCCCTTCTGCGGCGCGCTCGGCGCCGTCGCCACGGCGAGCCCCGTGTCGAGGGCCACGCGCGCGGCCCTGGTGTTCGGGGCCACCGTGCTCGTGGCCGGCGCCGCCGCGGCCTGCTCCGACTCGGCGTCGAGCGACACGGGCCCGGTTGCGCTCTACGGCGGTCCGCCGATCGACGCGAGCGTCGACGCGGGGGCAGACTCACGCGCTGACGCCGACGCGTCGCCCGCGGCCCTCTACGGGGGCGGCCCCCCGATCGACGCCGCCCCGACCGACGCGGCCCCGACCGACGCCGCCGAGGACGCCCCCAAGGAGGCGGGCCGCGACGGCTCACCCGCCCCCGCCTACGGTCTGCCGCCGTGACGCTGGCCTGATCCGAGGCAGCGCCGACGGCCCCGCGCTTTGTCGTTTTCTCCGGTGCGCCAGACCGCGTATGGTCGCGCTACCATGACCGAGCCCGCCGCGACGCTCCGACGCACCCCCATGTATGACGCTCACGTCCGGCTCGGAGGGCGCATCGTGCCCTTCGCCGGCTGGGAGATGCCTGTACAATACAAGGGAATCGTCGACGAACACCAAGCCGTGCGCAAGGCCGCGGGCCTGTTCGACGTCTCTCACATGGGCGAGCTGGAGCTCGCCGGGCCGTACGCGGGCCAGGTGGTGAACTACCTCGTCACGAACGACGTCTCGCGGCTCGGCGTGGGGCAAGCGCTCTACACCTGCTGCTGCAACGCCGAGGGCACCATCCTCGACGACCTCATCATCTACCGCGCCGGCGACGAGCGCTTCCTCGTGGTCTGCAACGCCTCGAACCACGAGAAGATGGCCAAGGTGTTCTCGAGCGCCGCGGAGAACCACTGCGAGTTCCGCGACCTCTCCGCCGAGACCGCGCTCATCGCCCTGCAGGGCCCGAGGGCGTTCGAGGTGCTCGCGCTCGCCGGCGCCGACGCGGCCAAGCTCGTCGAGCTGAAGTCGTTCCACTTCCGTGACGCGGTCATCGCCAACGTGAAGTGCACGGCGGCGCGCACGGGCTACACCGGCGAGGACGGCGTGGAGATCTTCTGCGCGTGGGCCGACGCCGCGAGCCTGTGGGACCAGCTCATCACGCTCGGCGAGCCGCTCGGTCTCCGCCCGTGCGGGCTCGGCGCCCGCGACACGCTGCGCCTCGAGGCGCGGCTCTCGCTCTACGGCAACGACATCGACGAGACCACCAACCCGCTCGAGGCCGGCCTCGGCTGGGTGGTGAAGCTCGACAAAGGCGACTTCGTGGGGCGCGCCGCCATCGAGGCCATCAAGGCGAAGGAGCTCCCTCGCAAGCTCGTGGGCTTCCAGGTGAAGGGGCGCGGCATCGCGCGCCACGGGTACCCGCTCCGCGACGCGGACGGCGCGGAGATCGGCGTGTGCACGAGCGGGAGCCCTGGCCCCACCGTGGGCCTCAACATCGGCCTCGGGTACGTGCCCACGCGGCTCTCGACGGTGGGCTCCACCTTCATGGTGGACTGCCGCGGCAAGCTCGTCGAGGCGGAGGTCGTGAAGACTCCATTTTACAAGCGAGCCTGAGGCGCGCGGCGCGCGCGACTCCAAAGAAGCGAGACCCGGCGCCGCAGGAGCGGCCGGGCGGACTGAACGACGGACTGGCCAGCAGCGAACACGGAGAAATGCGATGAGCGATTCGTTCCCGAGCGATCTCAAGTACACGAAAGACCACGAGTGGACCCGGGCGACCGAGGGTGGCGTGCAGGTGGGGATCACGTCGTTCGCGGTGGAGCAGCTCGGCGACATCACCCTCGTCAACCTCGACGTGAAGGCCGGTGACACCCTGACCGAGGGCAAGGCCTTCGGCACGATCGAGAGCGTCAAGACGCTGAGCGATCTCTACTCCCCCATCACCGGCAAGGTCGTGCGGGTGAACGCCGCGCTCAACGACACCCCGGAGCTCGTCAACGAGGACTGCTACGGCAAGGCGTGGATGATCGAGCTCGAGCCGGCCGCCGCCTCGGGCGCGACCGACGGCCTCCTCGACGTCGCGGCGTACAAGGCCCACGTCGACGCCAGTGGCTGAGCGCGCGGGCGCCGCGGGCGTGTGCTGCCCGCGGTGCCGCTCGCGCCTCGACGACCGCGACCAAGGCCCGTATCGCCGGGTCGCGGGCGGCATGGAAGAACCGGTGCGGCTCACGCCCGCGACGCACGCGTCCGGCGCGCCCGTGTTCGGCTGTCCGGCCTGCGGAGGCCATTTCGTGGAGTACGCCAACATGTTGCGGCTCGAGAGCTCCGGCAAGCGCGCCGACGGGAGCGCCGTCGCGAGGCGAGCCTACGCCGGCGCGCGGGGTGCCGTCGTGTGCGCGAAGTGCGGCGGCGAGACCGCGCGGCGCGAGTGGAGCATCGGCACGCTCACGTACGTGGACGTGTGCGTCGATTTCGACTGCCGCGGGGTGTGGCTCGACGCGGGCGAGCTCGAGGCGATCGCGGGCAAGTAGCGCGGACACGCGGACAGAGCGGCGGCGCGCGGGCGACGGGAGTTTATCAACGGGCTGCTATGCTCTCGGCCGAAGGAGACCGACCATGTCCGACCCGACCCGCGCGCAGAGGATCATCAACGAGCACGTCGTGTGGGCTGTCGGGGCGGGGCTCGTGCCGATTCCCCTGGTGGACATCGCCGCCGTCACGGCGATCCAGCTCGACATGCTGAAGCAGCTCTCCACGCTCTACGGCACGGTGTACACCGAGTCGGAGGGCAAGGCGTGGGTCTCGGCGCTCGCGGGGGGCATCGCCGCGCGGCTCGGCGCGAACGCCCTCAAGCTCATCCCCGGCATTGGTTCGGTCGTGGGTGGCGCGGCGATGTCCGCGATGTCGGGCGCGTCCACGTACGCCCTCGGGCAAGTGGCCATGACCCAGTTCGCCTCCGGCAAGAGCTTCTCGGCCATGGACCTCGACCACGCCAAGAAGGCCTACGAGGAGCACCTCGCCAAGGGCAAGGAGGTCGCCGCGAGGATGGCCAAGGAGAAGGGCGAGTCGAAGGACGTCTTCGAGAAGCTCGAGAAGCTGAAGGCCCTGCGCGATCAGGGCGTCATCAGCGCCGACGACTTCGAGGCGCAGAAGCAGCGGCTCCTCGCGAGCGTGTAAGATGCATCTTTCTCCGCGCAGCGCCGCGCTCGCGCTCGCCGTCGCGCTCGCGGCGTGCGCCGAGCGGTCCCCGCCTGCGGCCACGAAGGCCTCGGAGTCCACGGGCGCCAAAGCGCCTCGCCCGGGTGTCGCGCCAGCACCCCCCGTGCCGCCCGCCGCGGCGCTCGAGCGGGTCATCGCCATCGGTGACATTCACGGCGATCTCCGCGCCGCGCGGCGCGCCCTCCGCACCGCCGGGGCCATCGACGAGCGGGACGCGTGGGTCGGCGGGAAGCTCGTCGTGGTGCAGACCGGCGACCAGATCGACCGCGGCAAGGAGGACCGCGAGGTGCTCGACCTCTTCGAGAAGCTGAAGGGCGAGGCCAGCCGCGCGGGCGGTCGCATGCTCTCGCTCTCGGGCAACCACGAGCTCATGAACGCGAGCTTCGACTTCCGCTACGTGGTGGCCGAAGCGTATCCCGCCTTCAACAGCTTCACGCCCGCGGGTCCGCTGGCCTCCCGCGCGGCGCGCTACGGCGACGAGAAGCGGGGCCGCGCGTCCGCGTTCGCCCCGGGCGGCGTGTACGCGCTCATGCTCGCCGAGCGGCCGGTCATCGCCGTCGTGGGCGACAGCGTGTTCGCGCACGGCGGCGTGCACCGCAAGCACGTCGACTACGGCATCGACCGCATCAACGACGGCGTGAAGGAGTGGCTCGTGGGGCGCGCGAGCGAGCCGCCCGCGATCGCGGTCGCCGAAGACGGCCCCGTGTGGACCCGGGCCTACTCGAACGGCTCTGTCAGCGCGGAGGCGTGCCGCAACCTCGGCGAGGTGCTCACCAAGCTCGGCGCGAAGCGGCTCGTCATGGGGCACACGGTGCAAGAGGGTGGCGTCACGAGCGCGTGTGAGGGGAAGGCGTGGCGCGTGGACGTGGGGATGTCCGAGCACTACGGCGGCCCCGTCGAGGTACTGGAGATCAAGGCGGGCGAGCCCCACGTGCTCCTCGCGAAGTAGCGACGAATCGCGGTAATATGAGGCCATGAGCTCACGCGTCACGGCGCCCGTCATCCCAGCCGGCGCCACCGTCAAGGGTCCCGCCTCCTACTTCCCGAGCATCGAGCAGAAGTACGGCCGCGCCATGCAAGAGTGGCTGGACCTCGTCGTCGCGCGGCTCGACGCGGGCGACAAGCACATGGAGGTTGTTGCGCGGCTCAAGAGCGATCACGCCATGGGCCACGGTCACGCGAACCTGAAAGTGAGCCCTGCAGGGGCGAACGGAGGTCGATGGCGAGCCCGAGCCGAAGGCGAGGTGTCGCCATGAACGCGATCGTCGCGTTCGTCCGCGGCGCGCTCGGCGGTTGACCGGCCGGGGCCGCCGCAGGGGCGCGCCTCACGCGAGGGCGCCGTCCGCCGCGTCCAACCCCTCGCCCGGCCCGGACGGGCGCGCGCTCGAGCCAGGCTCGGCCCCCTCGCCGTCGACCGCGGGCGCGGGGCCGGTGCGGCGCTTCGCCATCTCGTAGAGCACCGGCACCGCCATGCGGCTGATGAGGAGCGACGCGATCTCGCCCGCCATGAGCGAGAGGGCGAGCCCCTGAAAGATCGGGTCAAATAGGATCACCGCCGCGCCCACCACCACCGCGAGCGCGGTGAGCAGCATGGGCCGGAACCGCACCGCGCCGGCGAGCACCACCGCCTCGGCGAGCGGCACTCCGTCGGCCACGCGGCTCTCGGTGAAGTCGACGAGGATGATGGAGTTGCGCACCACGATGCCCGCGCCCGCCATGAAGCCGATCATCGACGTGGCCGTGAAGAAGGCCCCCATCGCCGCGTGCGCCGGCAGAATCCCCACGAGCGAGAACGGGATGGCGGCCATCACCACGAGCGGCACGAGGAACGAGCGGAACCAGCCCACGAGCAGCACATAAATGAGCACGAGCACGACGCCGAACGCCATGCCGAGGTCGCGGAACACCTCCAGCGTGATGTGCCACTCACCGTCCCACTTCACCGCGGGCTCGAGCGTGCTCGTGGGCTGAGCGAGGTTGTACGTAGTGACCGGCCCGTGCTTTCCGCCGAAGTCTCCCGCGTCGAGCCGCGCGAGGTCCTTGTTCATGTCGAGGATGGCGTAGGCCGAGCTCTCGGCGCCGCCCGCGACGTCGGCCGTCACGTACACGACCGGCATGAGGTTCTTGTGGTAAATGCTCGTGTCCTCGACGGTGCGCTCGACGCGCACCAGCTCGCGCAAGGCCACGATCGCGCCGCTCGAGCCCCGCACGCCGAGGGCGAGCAGCTCCTCCGTCGACGCCCGCGAGGCGCGCGGCAGCTCGAGTCGAATCTCCACGTCCTCGACCTCCCGAGGCACGTGGAGCAGGCCGACGGGCGCGCCGCCCACGGCGATGCGCAAGGTGGCGGCGATCGCCTCGGCGCTGATGCCGTGGAGCGCCGCCTTCTCCTTGTCGATCACGAGGCGATCCTTCGCGTGGGGCTCCTCGACGTACCAGTCGACGTCGACCACGCCCGGGGTCTTCTTGTAGACCTCACGCACTCGCTCGGCGAGCGCGCGGCGGTGCGCGGCGCTCGGGCCGTACACCTCGGCCACGAGGGTCTGCAGCACGGGCGGCCCGGGCGGCACCTCGGCGATCGCGACCCGCGCGCCGTAGCGATCGGCGATGGCCTTCGCGGCGGGTCGCACGCGCCGCGCCACCGCGTGGCTCTGCGCCGAGCGCTCGCCTTTGGGGAGCAGGTTCACCTGGATATCGGCCACGCTCGGACCCCGGCGGAGGTAGTAGTGCCGCACGAGGCCGTTGAAGTTGAACGGCGACGCCGCGCCCACGTACACCTGATAGTCGGTCACCTCCGGCTCGCCCCGCACGGCGTTACCGAGCTCCTTCGCGGCCTGCGCGGTGCGCTCGAGCGAGCTGCCCTCGGGCATGTTCAGGATGATCTGAAATTCGCTCTTGTTGTCGAACGGCAACATCTTGACCTTCACCGCGCCTGCCGGCACGAAGGCGAGCGCCCCCACGAGCAGCGCGGCGATGCCGACCAAGAACGACCAGCGCCACGCGGTGCGCGTCACGAGCCGGTGCATGAACCAGGTGTACGCGCGGGTCATGCGATCACGGGGCGCCGCGTCTCCGTGGCCCGTGGCCGTGGCTACCAAGCTTCGCCCGGAGGACACGCGCGGCCGCCCACGGGGTGACGACGAACGCCACGACGAGCGAGAAGCCCATCGCCGCGCTCGCGCCGACGGGGATGGGGCGCATGTAGGGGCCCATGAGCCCGCCGACGAACGCCATGGGCAGAATGGCGGCGATCACCGCGAGCGTGGCCAGCACGGTGGGGTTTCCCACCTCGGCGACGGCCTTCACCGCCACCTTGGCCATGCCGAGCCCTCGATTTTCGGGCAGGTCCCGGTGCCTCACCACGTTCTCGACGACGACGATGGCGTCGTCGACCAGAATGCCAATCGAGAAGATGAGCGCGAACAACGTAATTCGATTGAGAGTATAGCCCACGAGCTGAAACACGGTGAGGGTGAGCGCCAGCGTGGAGGGGATGGCCACGGCCACCACGACCGACTCTCGCCACCCCAACATGAAGAGGATGAGCAGGGAAACGCTGACGATGGCGATCCCCATGTGCATGAGGAGCTCGTCTGACTTCTCCGCCGCCGTCTCTCCGTAGTGTCGAGTGATCGACACCGTGATATCCGCCGGAATGCGCGTACCCTTCTGGGCGTCCACCTCGGCGAGCACGGCCTTGGCGACGGCGATCGCGTTCGTGTTGGGGCGCTTGGCGACGGCGAGGGTGACGGCGGGCTCCTCGCCCGGCACGCCAGAGGTCGCCGAGAACACGTACTGGGACAGCTCCTCGGCGGTGTCCTCGATGGTGGCCACGTCGCGGAGCGCGACGGGCCGGCCCTGGAAGACCCCCACGACCGCCCCGCCCACCTCGGCCGCGTCGGTGAAGAAGCCGCCGGTCTCCACGAGCACGTCGCGGTTGTCCGCGACGATCGAGCCCGCCGCGAGCTGACGGTTCGCCTGCCGGAGCATCGGCGCGAGGTCGCCCGCCGCGAGCGAGTGTGCAGAGAGTCGGTCGGGGTCGAGCTTGACGCGCACGGCGCGCCGCAGACCGCCGATGATCGTGGTCTCGGAGACCTCGGGCACGCGCTTCACGTTCGCGTCGACCTCCGCGACGACGCGTCGGAGCGCGAGGTGGTCGTGGGTCTTGCTGTGGAACGTGAGCGCGAGGATGGGCACGTCATCGATCGAGCGGAGCTTCACGAGCGGCGGAGAGACGCCGGTGGGGATGCGGTCGTGGTTCGACTGCAGCTTCTGGTTGAGCTTCACCAGCGAGCGCTCGACGTCCTCGCCCACGCGAAAGCGCACGACGGCCATCGAGCGCCCTGGCTGGCTCGTCGTGTACACGTACTCGACGCCCGGGATCTCCCACAGCAGGCGCTCCATGGGCGCCGAGACGCGGGTCTCGACCTCCTCGGCGGTGCCGCCCTCCATGGTGAGCATGACGTCGACCATGGGGACCTTGATCTGCGGCTCCTCCTCGCGTGGGAGCAGCACGATCGCGAGGAGCCCGAGCAGCACCGAGGTGACGATGAACAGCGGCGTCAGCTTCGAACCGACGAACGCGCGGGCGAGGAGCCCCGCGATCCCGAGGCCGGCCTCGCCCGCTCTTGACGCCTCGGGCGCCCCGTGCGCCGGGACGCTCTTGGCCGCGCTCACTGCGCCACCTGGACCGGCTGGCCGTCGACGAGGCCGCCGAGGCCGCCCACCACGACGCGCTCGCCCGCCGCGAGGCCCGCGAGCACGTCGACGCCCGCGTCACGCTCCCGACCGGCGCGGACGAGGCGGAGCACGGCGCGGTCTTGTTCGACGACGTAGACGAGCTCGAGCTGTCCACGCCGAACGAGGGCGGCGCGCGGGACCTCGAGGGCGCGGACCTCGCCCGTCGGCACGAGCACCCGCGCGAACATACCGGGGCGCACGGCGGAGGCGCCCTTCTCCTCGGGGAGCGCGATCTTGACCTGCACAGTCCGGCTCTGCGGATCGGCCGAGGGGCTCACCTCGTCGACCTTCCCGGCGAGCTCGCGCTCGACCGTGTCGACGCGGACGAGCAGCGACGTGCCGAGGGCCGCGTGGTGCGCGATCGCCTCGGGCACCCCCACCTCGAGCCTCAGCGCCCCCGGCTGCTCGATCGTGAAGAGCGGCCGCCCGGCCAGCGCGAGATCGCCGACCTCGCAGCGCTTGGTCGTGACCACGCCGTCCACGGGGGCGCGCACCGAGAGGTACGCGAGCATGGCCTCGGCCTCCTGAAGGCCCGCGCGCGCGATGGCGCGCTGCGACTCCGCCGCGTCGTACTCGGCCTGCGCGATCGAGCCGCTCGCCTTGAGCTGAGCGGCGCGGTCGAAGCGCACGCTCGCCTGCGAGAGCACGGCGCGGGCCTGATCGGCCTTCGCGGAGACCTCGCCGGCCGAGAGCTGCGCGAGGAGATCGCCCGCCTTCACGCGGCCGCCGACGGCCACGCGCACGGCGCGGACGGTGCCGGTGACCGAGGGCGCGACGGCCGCCTCGCTCCGCGCGCGCACGGTGCCCACCAGGTGATCCCCCGTCGGCCGGGCCACGGCGCGGGCCGCGGCGATCTCGACCCGCTGCCGCGGCAGCGGAGGCGCGGGCCTGCCGTGCGGCTCGTGGCCGCACGCGGCGAGGGCGGCGAGCGAGGCGAGCAGGGCGGCGGGGACGGCGGGCGAAAGCAGGCGCGAGGGGGACCGGCGAGGGAGGGTCTTCACGACGCGTCGGAGCCAACGGGG
>JADKKK010000016.1 GCA_016720545.1 Myxococcales bacterium | reverse complement strand
AGGTCGAGGAGCCTCTCGGCGAGCAGCCGGTCCTCGGCGGCTTCGGGCAGGCAGGGCTGGAACTTGCTGACCATGCCGCGGGCCATGCCGCGGGCGGCGTCCGGCGCGGTCGTCCCCAGTTGAGGCCGAGCGAGCTTGCACCGCCTCAGCGGCGAGGGCCAGGGGGAGGGGTCCTTGCAGCGCAGCGAGAGGTTGCCTGGCCACCCAGCGTTCTTAGCCGGACTCTCGCTCGGAGGCCGGCCGCGAGGAGGCGATTGACGGCAGCTCCTGCGAAGGTGTGCCACAGGACGCTGTCGGGGGAGCCCTCTTCGAGGGGCGCTGTCGCCCTGGCGAGGAGGTCCGAGCGTAGACTCCTGCGCAGCATCGACGGAGCCCGCGGCTGGTGACGCCGCTGAGCCACGCGGCCTAGCCGTCTCGCTCGTCCGCGTGAGGAGGACGTCCATCATCGCCCGGCAGAGCGTGATCGAGAGCGTCCCGGGAGGCCCAGCCAGCTGGGGACGCGGCTGCGCCGCGGGGGGCACGTGGAGGAGCACGCCCTTGGCTCCAGTCGATCGCCCGACCTCCCAGGCGCGCCCGGCGAGGCGGAAGCAGAGGGGCCCTTCGTTGCGTCGTGCATCGAGACGAAGCTCGCCTGGACGTGTCCCGACCTTCCCGCCCGCGTGCACGCGCAGCACCGGCGGCGCCGAGAACACCGCGTACAGCTCGAAGAAGTTCTTCGCCCGTAGAGCTTCTCGCCCGCGCGCCCGAGCGAGAGCAGGCCGTCGGCCTCGTAGAGGATCTCGCGCTGACCATCGTGTCGACGAGCTTGGAGCGCCGCTCGGCCGACCGCCGAGAACGGGTACGCGGCGTCGATCCACGGCAGCAGCGCGGTGCCGGGAGATGCCGCCTTCCTGGAGGATCAGCGCCATCATCTGGTGGGCGAGGACGTGCGTCGCCTGCGAGGCGGGCCGGACGTCCTCGACCCAGCCCGGCTCGGCGAGGCGGACAGCGCGATCGCCTGGAGGAGCGACTCCGGGGTGAGGCAGAAGAAGGTGCAGTTGGAGCGGGTGCCGGGTCGCCGGCCGGTGCGGCCGGTGCGCTGGAGCATGGAGGCGACCGAGGAAGGCGCGTCCACCTGAAGCACGAGGTCAAGGTCGCCGACGTCGATGCCGAGCTCCATCGTCGAGGTGCAGACGATGGCGGTATTCTGGCCGGAGGTGAACTGCTCCTCGGCGATTCGGCGGTCGGCGCGGCTCACTGCACTGTGGTGAACGAAGACCTCGACGCCGGAGCCGCCGAGCGCGTGCGCGACCTTCTCGGCCCTCGAGCGGCTCTCGACGAAGACGAGGCTCTTCTTGCCCGGCGCGCTCGCGCGATGCCCGAGGCGGCCAGCGTGATGTCGTCCACAGGGTCGATGTCGAGGCGCGCTGGGCCTTCGGGCGCGGCGGGTCGACCAGGCGAAACGGTCGCTTGCTGGAGCCCTGCAGCCACGTGCCGATCTCGTCCGGATTGCCGACGGTTGCGGAGAGGCCGATGCGCTGGATGTCGCGCTCGCAGAAGCTGGCGCAGCCGCTCGAGGAGCGCTGACGAGGTGCGCGCCGCGGTCGTCGGCGGCGAACGCATGGACCTCGTCGATGACCACGGCGGAGAGGCCCGCGAAGATCGCGCGCGCGTCGGTGCGAGCGCTGATCATCATGACCTCGAGCGACTCCGGCGTAGTCATCAGGATGTGCGCGGGCGCTTCTCGGAAGCGTTGCTTGCGAGAGTCGCTGACGTCGCCGTGCCACTTGAAGACCTCGAGGCCGACCATCCGCGCGTACGACTGAAGGCGCTCCTCCTGGTTATTGAGCAGCGCACGAATCGGGCAGACGTACAGCACCGAGACGGGCTTGAGGCTCTCCGTGAGGATGCGAGAGAGCACCGGGAAAGATCGCGGCTTCCGTCTTCCCCCCGCGGTGGGCGCCAGGACGACGGTGTTGCAGCCGTCGAGCATCGCGTCGATCGTCAGCTCCTGCACAGGCCGGAGGAGCGCCACCCCAGGTCGTGGACGATCGCGTGCTGGAGGTGGGGTGGATGCTAGGCGCGTCGAGTCCGCGGTTCGCCCCAGCTCCATCCGTCCGTCGCACGCTTGTTCGGCTCCCCTCGTCGTCGGCTCCTCAGGCTCTCGGTGCCCGGGCTCCTCGCGCGCTGCCCGTGCTTGGCCGCCAGCTCCTTCGGCGGGAGCTTGCCGTCGTCCGAGGCGAGTCGGTAGGCCCGCGGGTCGTCGGTGTGGATGTCGACCCGGTCGAGGACGTCGACCAGTTCGCGGAGGAAGAGGCGCGGCGCCAGCGCGACCTTGCCGCCGAAGCCCCGGGGTGACCTGGTCGACGAGCGCCTGAAGGAACCGATCGTCGACGCGCTGCGACGCCTGTCGGGGTTCTTCGCAGGGTAGAGGTCCCGGATGCGCGTCCCCACCGTGAGGAGCCGCTCGTCGGTGAACGGAAGGAGTCGCACCTGCGGAGCTCGCAGGTTGTCGAAGCGGCCGTCTTCTCCGAAGTTCACCTGCACGCGTTGGTAGAGCGGAGCCAGCGCCTTCAGGCCCTTGTAGCCCTCGAAGAAGTCGCGCGTGCCGGTGACGACTAGGTACAGGCCGGGCAGCTCCTCCTTCGCGAGCATGTCCATCAGCTGGCGCAGCGCGTTCAGTGACTTCTCGCGAGTCTGCGCGTTCATGCGCTGGACCGTCTCGACCTCGTCGAGCACGACGACCAGGCCGCCGTATCCCGACTGTCGCAGCAGCTGGAGAAGCCCCGCGAGAAACGTGAGCGACGCCTGACCGTCAACCTTGCCCTTGGTGCCTGCGGCCTTGAGGACGGAGCGGTCGGTGTGGGGCTGCCCGGCTAGCCATGCGAGCAGGCCCTGGGCGGTGGCGAAGTCGCCTTCGTGGGTCGCCCGGTGATAGGCCCGCAGCACCTGCGCGTAGGCGGGATTGCGCTTCGAGAGGTCGGCGAGCTTGTCCTCGAGACGCTGCTCCGTCGCGTCTGCGAAGCCCGGGTCGTCCTCGGAGATCCCGCGCAGGCGGGTGACCTCGTCGCCCACCTGGTACAGCCACCCCTCGACGATCGCCTGGAATGCGTTCGGCCCGTCGGCCGCGGTTTCCAGGCGTTCGATGAGGCGTCGGTAGACGGCTTCGAGATGATGGAGCGGCGTGTCGTTGATCGAGATCTGAACTTCGGAGGTCGCGAACTTTCGCTCACGTGCCCTGGCGCAGAGGTAACGCGCGGCGAAGGTCTTGCCGGTTCCGTACTCCCCGCGGATCCACTTCGAGAGCCCTTTGCCGCCGGAGACGAAGTCGAGCTCCTCGTTCACCGCGGAGACGAGCGTATCGAGACCCGTCGCGAAGTGCTCGAGGCCTTGATTCGGCACGAGCCCGCTTCGAAGGGCGTTTACGATCGCCGGTGACTCAGAGACAACGGCCATCAGCGCGCTCCTTCATTCGTATTGGGCTTCGCCTGGTAGCGGTACATCGTCTCACCGCTCGGGAGAACCTCGTCGGTGAAGAGAAGATGACCCTCGGCGTGCAGGGTCCGTCGCAGCCCGCGCATGAGGCCATTGAGACGACCGGGGTTCTTATTCAAGCGCTCTGCAAGCTCGCTCGATCGCGCCGAGCCGTTCTCACGCAAGAGGACGAGAATCGACTTCTCGTCGATGCTGAGCCGATCGAGCAGCGACGCCGGAAGCGGCAACGAGCCCGCCTGATCGGCGGATTGAAGAGCCAGGCTGCGCCTTCCTTCGGCGGGCTCGTCCGAGGGCAGAGGCGTGACGATCGGCGGCGCGACCGGGCGAAGCTCCACACTTGCCTCCGCGAGCGTCCCCCGCCCGTACCACCATGTGGGCTCGTCAGCATGAAGGCCGCCCTGCTCGATCCACGCGAGCGGCACGACCACCTCCTCGAGCGCGCAGCCGCCGTGGAAGCCGACCTGCGGGCCTCCGAGGTAAGCACCGCTCCGCCACGCGAACGCGCGGCGCTCGGGCGGGCCGCCGAGGCCCGGGCAGATCGATCTCGATGAACCCCTCGGGAACCGCGTCGTGCTTGCCCAGCGCGAGATAGCGGGGCGCCTTCCCGTTGCCGGCCCGGAGGCTCTTGTCGATGTACGGGCTGTGGCCGTGGTCGGCGGTGACGAGGACCTTGCGACCTGCCTTCAGGGCCACGCGCAGCGAAGGCTTGAACGCGGTGATGTCTTCCGGGTTGAGGCGAACGGTCGCGCCTGTGTTCGAGGAACCAATCTGGTCATCCACCGCGTTGAAGACGGTCCCGACCACGGAGAGCGACTCGTCCTCGAGCGCGGCGAGCAGGCCCTGTCCGCCATCCGCGAGGTCGGCCTTCAGGAAGAGGCGACGGGTTCGGGTGCCGAGCGCCGCATTCTGGTTGAAGCGCGCCTTGTCCGTCTTCGCTTCGTCCTGATCCCGGAACACCGTCTCGGCCACGAGAGGATCGTTGGGCAACTCGCCCAGGAAGATGGCGCCGCGTGCATGACTCGTGACCGTGGGCAGCGGCGATAGCGCGGGCAGACCGGCGACCCGTCCGTCGACGTCGGGCTTCATGCCCAGCGGGAACGTGTTGTCCTGCGAGAGCGCATGGAGCAGCTCCAGAAACACGGGGTAGTTGCAGCCATCGAGCACGATGAGAAAGAGCCGCGCGTTCGGCTCGCTCTGCCAGACCGGTGCGACCGTCCGCTTCCACAAGCGATGGAGCGGAGTGAGGCCTTCTCTGTGAAGCGCAGCCTCGTAGCCACCGGCGAGGCCCTCAGCGAAGTGCCGGTTCTCGCGGTCACGCCGCTCGCGGCACGCCGCGATGACCTTGTTGGCCTCGGCGTGGTAGTGGACGCTGCTCGCGAGCGCCCGGCGAAGTTGCAGCATCGCGAGATCGGCGAACGCGCCTCCGCGTTGGTAGTCCCGCACCTGATCGAGCAACTCGGTCTTCGGACTGAAGGGCTGATCGAGATAGCGCGAGATGCGCGCCATGGCCTCGAGCACCGCCAGATCGGCTCGGTGCATCCGAGCGGCACGATGCCCGGCCAACCACGCGATGTCCGCAGCGCTGATCGCCTTGCCTGCAGCGGCCTGCTGCGAAAGCGAGTGGCACCGGTCCGAGAACGCCAGCGGGAGGACCCGGCTCGTTTGGAGCTGCATCGGGGTGAGGCACTCCCGACCAATGCGGTCTGCCCCTGAGAGCAACGTGGCGGCGCCGTCACCGAGCGCAGTGAGCGTCTCCTCCGCGAGTCGCGCGACCGTTCGTCTGAGGATCCTCCGATCCATTTCGATGGGTGGCTCCGCCGCCGCCTTCCACAGCGAGCCCCACGCCTGCTTCGGCACTTCGGGCGCTTCGACCGTCAGCACCGCACCGTACACGACGAGCTCGCGAAGCCGGACCTCCGGTTCGGCGAGAGCCCAGGAAAGCAGGCGACCCTCGTCGCCGTGGAGCGTGGGCATCGCGTCGCGCACGAGCTGGCTGATGTTCGGCGACCAGCGTGGGGGCTCCGCCACCCACGCCGCGAGGAGTTGAGCTGGACTCCGCGTCCGCACCTGCTCGCCGACGCTGACGTCGACAAGCAACTCGGTCAGCAGCTTGCGGTCGACGACCGTCGGCAGGGTGCGATGGCTCATCGCCACCCCGAGTCGGTCGACGTTCTCGAGCGCGAGCTGCTGCATGTACGGTGCGTCGGCGCCGACCACACGCACGCCGAGAACCACCTCGAGCACGTCGTTCACCGACAGCGCGTGCACGCGCTGGTTGCGTGCGCGGCGAAGGAGGTCGGGGGCCTTCTGGATGCGACGCGCAACGTCCTCGGGCATCACGGCGATGAGCGGAGCCCCCTTGGCCTTCCACAGAAGGTGCCGCAGCCCGAGCTCGGTCGCGATTCGATGCACGCCATACGAGCCCTTCGGTGTCGGCATCTGGTCCGGGAGATTCTCGAGCCCCTCCCCGTCGATGACGAGCAGGTAGCCCGTCTCGGTGGCTCCGCCTGCCTGATCCAGGAGGCGACGCAGGAGTAGCTGAGCTGCGCTCACTCAGAGTCCTCCTCGCGCGTCAGGACGACGTTGATGCTCTTCGTGCCCTGCTCGGAGAGCGCCTTTCGGGCCTGCGCGAGAAAGCTCGAAATGGCATCGGCATCGTTCGGATCCACGCGGACCTTGAGCAGGAGCCACGTGGGCGGGGCGCTCGGCGGGGCTGCGATCGGCCTGGGGCGGCTGCGGAGGTGTCGGCGGGCGGCTGCGGCTGTTCGATGAGCCGCTTGATCAACTCCTGCGCCTTCTTGTTCCAGGTCGAGATCCAGTCCTTGGTCAGCGGCTGCTCGGCCTGCGCCGCGGCCATGCGCCCCTCGAGCGCACTCAAGTGCCCGCGGACCTCGGTGCCGATGGCCACGTGCTGGACGCCCGCCTTGAGGTTGGCGCGCGCGTGCTCGTTGAGCTCACCCAGCGCGTCTCGGATCGTCTCCGCCTGCTGAACGATCGAGCGAATCGCGTCCGAGTTGTCATCGGGCCAGGCTGCGAGCAGCTCCGCCAGCACCTTGTGGCTGTCGGTCGTCGCCTGAGCCATGGCACCAAGCCGCGTGTTCGCGGTGGACAGTTCCTTGAGCCGGTCGCCCTGTTCGACGCCGAGATGTACCAGCCGGGAATGGAGGCCCTGAAGCACCGTGCGCTTCGCCTGCCCGCTCCTGAGAGCGGCCGCGAAGCGATCTTGGCCCTGGAGCGAGCGATGCGCAGCCGGGCGCGGCTCCTCGAAGAGCTGGTTGCCGAGGTCACGCAGGCGATGCCAGTCGGCGGCGCTCACGAGCTTGCCGCGTTGCAGCCGCACCCGCGTCGTCTGCGGGCATCCCGATGCGAACCTCGACGGTCTCCCCGTCGATCTCCTGCAGAGCCCGGTGGTCGCGCTGGCAGAGGAAGCAGAGGAAGAGGTCGACGACCAGCGGCTGAAAGCCGTAGGTCTCTCGCAGGTGGTCAGCGATCGGTGTCCACGCGACGGAATCCTGGTCGGTGCGCTGCAGGACGTCCTTGATGTACCGGGAGTCGAGACGCAGCGATGCCTTGGTCTGACCGAGGTTCACGAGCTCGAGGGGCTGCCCGAGAGTCTTGAGCACCTTGCCCACCGACTCGTCGTAGGCCACCGAGACGTTGGTTTCTCCGGCTTGCACCATCCAATCGAGCAGCGCTTCGAGATCCTGCTTCTTCGGATCGGCGAGGAAGGTCGGATGCTGCGGGTACCGGCGATCCATGAGGAGCGCCGCGATGTGCTCGAGGTTCTCGGCCAGCGTTTCGCGCGGCCTGCTGCTGTCGACGTCGGAGATGAGAGCGAAGAATTCGCCGTGACGGACGTAGACCTCCTTGAGCAGGTCCTCGAGCTGGCCCTCGAGGGTCTTCTGCCGGATGCCCGCCTGATCGAGGATCTGGCTCCGGTCCTGCGTGCCGAGCGTCTCGAGCAGGTCCTCTTGGCCAGCGTCCGAGAGAAGATAGCGGACGGCGGCAAGCTCGGTGAGCACGCCGAGCTCGGTCGGGCTCATGTGCCGCGGCAGCCAGCACACGGTGTGCAGGAGCCCCTGCTTCTTGCGCACGTTCGTCGCGCGAAGGCGATCCTCGTCGACGGTGTGTCCGGGCTCGTCCCACGGGTAGTCGACGAGCACCTTGAACGCGCCCTCGGGAGGCGTGAAGTCGTCGTACGACATCTCGCGGACGTTCCCGAGCTTGATGCGACCGCGCCGCCTGGTGCGTCGCCAGGTGAGGTCCCAATCGCCCTCGTTGGTGCCGCCGTCCTCGAAGCCCTTGACGCCGTCGAGCGCGAGTCCCTGCTTCAGCGCCCCCCAGAAGACCTTGAACCGCTGTGCCGGGTTGTCGACCTTCGAGCGCGCGCGCCCGAGCACCTCGCCGAGGCTCACGCGCCCGAGCACGAAGCGCACGAGCGCGGTCTTGCCCTGTCCCGCGACTTGGAGATCGGGCACGCGCTGCGAGAGCGCGAGCAGATCCGTCTCGGCGACACGCACCTGGCCACGGAACGTCTCGCCCTCCACGTCGACGGCGTTGAGCTGCACGAGGCGCTCGATGGTCAGCCCGCCCTGCTTCAGGCGCGGCGAGACCTCGGCAAGAAGCACGGTCTTCACGAGCTGGTCGAGGGCGCGACGACGCTCTTCGTTGAACTCCGAGCCGGGCTCCTCGCCCATCTTCAGCATCGCTGGAGCAAGACGTGAGTAGTACTGGTGGTGGATGTCCTGCATCAGGTCCACCTTCTTGCTCGCCTCGACCCCCGACTCCGGGAAGATGGCGGCGAAGGCAGAGCCCACCGGCAGGAACTCGCCGAGCGGAAGCTTCGGGTAGTGGATGACGAGCAGCTCGTAGAGGAGGCGCAGCGCGGAGCGCTCGCGCTGCATCAGCGACGTCACGTCCACCAGCATCTCGATGAGCGCCGGGTGGAACGGGTAGACGTCGCGCAGGTACTCGATGTCGGCGCCGGCAAGCAGGGCCGGCAGCACCTTCTGGTGTCGCTCGGCCAGCGAGCTGACCGCTGCCTGTACCGCGCTAACGTTCTTCGGGCGCAGCACGCGGCCGCGGACGATGTGGCGCAGCTCGACGTCCTGGAGCTTCGTCACCTCGAAGCGCTTGGCGTGGTGGTCGAGGTGCTCGTGGATCTTGCTCTCGTCGACGAGGTCCGGGAAGAACTCCTGCAGGTTCCGCTGGCGCGCGACGAAGACGAAGATCGGCGCGGGACGCTGGCCGGTGTTGTGGTCGACGATGACGTTGAGGTTGTTGATCTCCTGAACGAACTCCTGGCCTGACTTCTCGGCCAGCCAGAGCAGGAACTCGTCGATCATCAGGACGATGCCGCCAAAGCCCTGGGCCTTGGCGTGCTCGGCCATGCGCGAGAGGCCGTCGCTCCACCGCGGGTCGATGCCCGCATCGGCCGCGTCACGCCCCTTGTACTTGAGCCAGGTGCGCGCGAAGCGCTCGCGCGCCTGCGTCGAGCCGCTGGCGATGGCCTCGAAGTCCTCGCGGCCGCCGACGATGCTCTCCGCCTCGAGCCGCTTCCAGACGATGTCGCCGTACTCCTTCGCCTCGCGCCGGACCTCCTCGAAGATCGCATCGACGTTGAGGAACTCGAAGGGCGCCTTGCTGCGCCGCTTGAGCGCGGCGTTGAAGCCCTCGTAGACGGCGCGATCGAAGCCCGTGCTCTTGCCGCGAACGGAGAGCATGTGAATGCGCACGACGAGTAGTCCGGCCTTCGCGAGCCAGGCCTCGTGGTCCGCCGAATCGCGACCCTTGCTGGCCTGCGAATCCTTGTGTGCGTTGAGCAGCGGGCGGAACTTCTTCCAGGCCGGCTGGGTGCCCTCGAGCAGCAGCGAGAGCATGGTCATGAAGTGCGACTTGCCGCTTCCGAAGCTGCCGTGGATGAAGCGCCCGTACTCCTCGCCGCGGTCGAAGACCTGCTTCATGTCGTCGAGGATGCGGGGCAGCTCCTTCTCGACGGCGGGCGTGATGACGTAGTCGTCTACGAGCTGCTTGACCTCGTCCGAGCCGGGGTCGGACTCGCGCAGCTTGACGACGAAGCCCATCGCCCGGATGTCCTCGGGGCGCGGAAGATCGAACGCGTCGGTGATGCTGGTCATGGGCTCGTTACCTTGAAGAAGAGAGTTCACCACGGAGACACGGAGGCACGGAGGAGAGGGAGATTTTGGGTTCGAGTGCCCGGAACGCGCGGGCGTTCGCGAAGGCTCGCTCCCTCTCGGCTCCGTGTCTCCGTGCCTCCGTGGGAGGACTCTCGATGCCGGTCGTGGCCGGGTTGCACGATATTGGTCACGAGCGATACCTTCATGGCCATGAAGGCGAAGGCAAACCGTCGCTCCTTCGTGATCACCAAGCGCGGTCGTCCAGTGGCCCGTGTGGTTCCCCTCCCGCGCGAGCCGAGCTCCTCGCTCCGAGGCAGCCTGCTCCACGAGGAGGACCTGCTCGCGCCGGTCGACATCGCGTGGGAAGCGCCAGGCGACCTCGCGTGATCGTGCTGGACGCCATGCGTGGTCTGTTAGCTCGGTCTGGGACGGTCTCGGCTCCGCGGGCCGCCGCTGCAGCCAGAGGCAAGGGAGCCGTGCGGACCGCGCTCACGGAAGCACGGGGAGCTCGCGGGAGTCATCGCGCGGCGTCGAGGCTCGACCAGCCCAAGCCTGACAAGCTCCTCCTCCATCGCGTTCAAGTCTGCGGTGCGGAGGCGCACGAAGGTCTCCATGTCCTTGTCTTGATAGGCCTGCCAAGCGGCGTCGGAGACCAAATGGTGGAGGCGCTCCGACGATGATGGGAGCATCTCAGCGAGCTCGATGCGCGCCCCTCGGCCGCCCCCGGGGAAGAAGAATCGGTTTCCCGGGCTCTCTTTGTCGGGCCCCCTCGTGACGAGCTGTACCATCGCGTCCGCCCCGAACCTCGCCAGGTCGAGCGGGCCCTCCTTGTGGCGGCTCGCGAGCTGGACCGACAGCGCGCGCGCTCGCGCGTGCCGGAGATCGAACCTCCTCGGGAGCGGCTCCCGCTTGAACGGACGACGCCCGGGCCAGAGAAGGATTCCCTCTCGCGCGAGCCGCTCGAGGTCGGACTGCGCCCGAGACAGCCCGTAACCGCTGATGCCGGCGAAGAGTCCCGCGTGAGTCGTTAGCCAAAACCAAGCCGCGATCTTCGTCTGCATCTCCGGGGTCGGCTTCGGGTGCACGGAGAACAGCTGCACGAGCAGCGGGATCTGGTGGGCGTAAGGTACGAGCGCAGGTCGCTCCACGTGGCACGTCTCGCGCAGAAAATGCGGAGACGCTTCCGAGGCTCTCCGCGCTCCTTGAACGGCGGCTGCGTCCCTGGAGCGCGATCCGTGCCTCGTCCGCGCGGGCGTAGAGGTCGAGCCCGAGCGTGGCCTTGATGCAGCGGAGCCATGTCTCGTCCTCCAGCGACTCCCAGCCCGCCTCGACCAGGACCAGTTCCCGCTGCGCCGCGAGCAGCAACTCCAGGTCGAACGTCGGGCTCCACGTGAGCGCGGCGACCATGTCCATGTCGCTCATCGGGGTGCCCGTGCTGTTCACCCGTTTGAAGGTGGTCGTGGCCAGCTCGATGTCATCCGAGCCCAGCAAGATGATCGGGACCTTGTAGGCACGGAACCGCGTCGCGACGGTGTCGGCGCGCATCACCACTCGTCGGCGTCGGACCCTGCAGCTTCCGCTGAAATCGGAGGCAGCGTGACCGTCTGCAGGGCCTCCGGAAGCGGCAGCCAATCCGATCGGGCGCCAGCTCTTCCGGTCCGCGCGTGACGAAGCACTGTTCCTTGAGGTCATAGTAGAACTCGAAAGTGTCGTCGGGATCGACCGGTCCTCGACAACGCCGGGCGACGCCGGGGCTCAGCGTACAGCGCGCCGAGGAGGGTCGCGATGCGCTGGCCCCCGTCGAGGATGTATTGGTGCGGTCCTGCCTCCGACCCGCTTTGCACGACGTGGGGCCCGATCCTCCGCGGGAGGCGACACGAGCGCTCGTTCGCCAGAGCATGATCGCTCCAATGGGAATGCCTCGATACACGCTGTCGAGCAGGTTCAGTCTCTGCTCGACCGACCACGCTGCGGCGCTGGAACCGCGGCAGCTGAATCGCTCCGCGCCGCACGTCGGCGAGCAGCGACGTCATGAAGACGACGGTGGGGTCATCGAGGAAGCTAGCTTCCGTTGTCCATGGCGTTCTTTCACCGTCACCGTACCCGCTCCACGAGGTCGCGAACGAAGGCAGCAGCTCGGCAGGCCCTCCCTCACGCTGGAGGTCGGCGTCGTTCATAGCCGTGTCGTCACCGAAAGGTGGCCAACCTTCGCGTCACCCAGCGCCTCCTTCAAGTTCTCGTGATGCCGCTGGGTGACGCTCAATGTGTAGAGCGCCTGGACGCTGGCCCTCCGCTCCCTTCGGATCGTGCGGTTCTGCCCCATGCCAGCCCACCCCTCGAGCACCGAGCGAGGGAGGTGGTTTTCGATCGCACGGCGAGGCAAGCTGGTGACAGTGCATCCCTGCATCCCTACAGACTTCCTCGAGCTTCCTTGACGCCTTGCTGGGCGACGCGGAGGCCCCCGCGTCGCTATCGAAGAGGCACGACGCGAGCAGCGGTTCGCCCCGGAGGAAGAGGTCTTCCACCCGCCGCGGCATGCTCGAGATGCCGCCCCCGTGGTCGGGCTCCAGCCACTCCTTCGCCATACGCTCCCGCAGGAAGTCGCGCTCCGGCTTGGGACACGTTCGCAGCAAGAACTCTCGGTCGTTCACTCCGTCCTCGAGAGTAAGCGATAGGGACGCTGCAGAAGGTTCCACGCCGCGATCGGTGAGATGGCTCGGCCGCCCGTAGGCTCCGTGCTGACCGTCACGCCGGAACGCGCGATTGCTCGCCTCCTCCAACATGGACCATTCGACGGCGTGGTCCACTGCGGCAACGTGGGATTCAGGCGCGAGCGCCTCCCTCCACTTGCGAAAGGCCGGCTGTGCGCTCGATCCGATCAAGACGCGGTGCCGGTGGACGCGCGGAACCACAACAGGGGAAGACACCAGGCGGGCTCGGACTCGAAGACAGACCCGTCGACCACGATCCTCATCTTTCGCAGGCCCTCCCGAGCCTCCAGGATCTTCCGGGCCTGCGCGAGGTGCTCCGAGAAGACCCCAGGCGGCCAGCCCTGGCGCGAGCCATCCAGGCGCAGGAGATCTCTCGCACCGTCGAGAGCCCCGCGTCGCTCTCCGCCAAGCACACGCTCACGTCCACCGGAGCAGGCTTCCTCTGGGCGACGGCGAGCCGGAGCCCCAAGAACAATGTCTCCGAGTGGGTCTCCCGGACGAATCGCGCATCTCCTTCGCGAAGCCTCGAGGAGAACGTCGACGAGGGCGAGGCTCCGCGGCAGGATGAAGGTGCAACTCGGGCTGCTCGATCGCCACGACCGGCGCCTTGCCTGGCTGACCGCGACGCGCATGGCAGCGAGCGTGACCACGGGCAGGACCTGAACAATCCCCTCGCCAACCGACGAGAGCGGCACGCTTCGCCCGGGAAGTCCCCTGGGCGCGATTTCCGCGTAGGCACCTTGCGCATCGCGAGCCGTCATCAGCTCGACACCCGCGATGCGGTCGAGGCGCTCTGGACGTCCTTGTACACTTCGTGGTCCTGTCCGAGGCGCTCCAGATGGGGAATCCGGCTCTCCGGCGCATACTGCGTGCCATCCGCCACGTATCGCGGCTTCGGCGCTCCACGGGTCGGAAGCCATCGGACCGAGGTCCCGAAAGCCTCGGAGCCGCGCGCAGGCCCGCATACGACGCTCCCTCCGAAGGGAGAGCCCGGTGAATCGAATGTCTTCCGGGCCCTTCTGGCCGTCGTAGGTCGGCGCGAGCGCCTCGTTCGGCTGCCATTCGGCGTCGAGGCCGGGCGCTTCGCTTACGATCTTCTCGACGATCGGCGTGCCTACGGCGTCGCTTGCCTTGAACACGTCGAGGAGGGTGAATTGGACGTCGGCGTCCGCCCAGGCGAGCCCGACGCGCATCCGTTCGCGGCCGCCGTGCGCGAGACCAAGTCTTGGAAGCGAGCGCCGCGAGCAGCCGCGTCCACGAGCGCCGGCGGTTCACCCTCCGTCGCCGAGCGGAGATTGCACGATGCCGCCATCAGCACGAGCCCACGCAACAGAGCGCTCTTGCCGACGTTGTTGTAGCCGTAGAGCGGCGTGAGCTTGCGCCCCAGCGGGACGCGAGGCTGGCGAGAGGAAGGAGCGGTACTGCTCGGATTCGAAGGATATCCAGCATGGGGACCTTGCTCCCCGAGGACGACGTGCTCGCGGCGGTCGATGTGGGGTGGGAAGCCACGGCAGGCGATCGCACATGAACGTGCTCGACGCCCGCACGTAGGTCCGGTGGTTCACCGAGCCCTGGGAGGTCGCCCTAAGCGCCGGGGAGCTCGAAGGCTGGGTGGTGGTCATGCCTCTCCTCCTGCCAGCGATTTGGCCGGCTTGTCGGAGGGCCCGGCGTCGTTGGGCTCGAACACGAGCGCGCGAACGTCGCGCACCCCTGCGAACGCTTGCTCGATCAGGGGACGCACGTCCGTCCAGGCGAGACCGCCGAGACCGCACCCGAGCGGGGGGATCGCGATGGACCGGATGCCACGCCCCTTCACCTCCGCGACGAGGGCGACGAGCCCCGCCTCGATGTCTTCGATTCGGCTGTCGCCGCGCCAGTGCCGCTTCGTCGGGAAGTTCACGATGAAGCGCCGGGTTCGTGAGCTGCCCGGTCTCGAAGATGAACTTCTTGCATGGCACGACCTCCTTCCGCTTGCAGGCCGTCTCGTAGGCCTTGAAGTTCTCGGGGTACGCTTGCTTGAACTGCGCAGCGATACCCCGCCCCATGGCGCCCACACAGTTGACCGCGTTGACGATCGCTTCGGTGTCCGCTCGCAGGAGGTCGCCCTTGGTCAATTTCATCGCGTTCCTCAGAAGTACCAGCTCGGCTGCACGGAGAGCTGCGGTTGGTGAGCACATCGTCGCCCTCCTCGGAGAGATTCACCACGGAGGCACGGAGGCACGGAGGCGAGAAGGAGATTTGGGGTTCGAGGGGTCGACGCGAACGACGGGGCAGCGCTCTCGAACAAAAAACTCTCTCGCTCTCCCCTCCGTGTCTCCGTGTCTCCGTGGTGAATTCTCCCTCGTGCGTGTCAGACCGTAAGAATTTGGCCTCGAACGACGATCGCGGCCTGACGGTCGGCGCGCGCCTGGGCGACGAGCTCGCGTGGCGAGATCTCACCGTGCACCGCCTCATAGGCCGCGATGGCGTCCGCCATGGCTTGCAGCCTGCGCTCTTTGGCGGCGCGCTCCTCGAGGGCAAGGTTGACCCAGCTGCTCAGCGAGGCCGCACGCCCCGCCGCTACCGCCTCGTTGCCAGCCTTCACGAGCTCCGGATCCACGGTGACCGTGAGCTTCTCCTTGGGTGCCGCCATCTCTCGGGGTAACAAAGGTGCGATCCCGGTGCCACGGGGCGCTCGGCTTTCCATCGGCGTCCTCTGAGAGCTCACCACGGAGGCACGGAGGCACGAGGCGAGAAGGAGATTTGGGGTTCGAGACGCGCGTGACCCGCGACCCCTCTCGAACAAAGCCTCCCTCCCTCTCGGCTCCGTGTCTCCGTGCCTCCGTGGTGAATTCTCACTCATCGTCGCCCTCGGTCGCCTTCGTGGCCTTCTTGACCTTCGCCCCCTTCCCGCGCCCCGGCGCCGGGAACCGCGCCCTCCACGCCTCCAGCACCTCGCGGCTCGGGCCCCCGGGGCCCACCAACGCCGAGAGCTCCGCGCGGAGCCGCGTCGCCGCCGCCGCGTCCTGCCGCGCCACGTCCGGCAAGAGGCGCCACGCGCTGTCCAAGAGCCCCGCGCGGTCCGCCAGCGAGACCCCCGCGTCCTCGAGCTCCTCGTCCATCGCGAGCATCGCCTTCACCCGCTGAAGCGGCGTCCACCCGCCCACCCGTGAGCGTCCGGCCCTGAGCGGCCGGGCACCTCGGTGAACGCGACGAAGCGCTCCTTGGGCACGTCGAGCTTGCCGCGGAGTTGCCAATATTCGGTGCGCACGAAGTCCCCACTCCCGTACGCGGGCGGCACCTCGAGAGTCACCTTCTCCCGCGTCCTCGCGGCGCTGGTCGTCCGATGCCGCTCCCGCCTCACGCTTCACGAGGCCCGCGGGCTTGTAGACGTGGAACCTGTGATTGGGCACCATGTCGCCCTGGAGCGCCTCGGCCACGAGCTGCGTGAGGCTGAAGTCCCGTCGTCCCGTGAGCACCTCGCACACCGCGAGCACCCGCGCGTCGTCTTGCAGCGCCGCGAGGCCTGCTCGAGCGTGAGCGGTCGCCCGCGGTCCTTCAACCGCCACGGTCCCCCCAAAAAAAAACCACCAAAATTGGTCGGCCAGCCAGGGCTCGAGGCCTCGCGCCTCGGTCTCGTAGGTCGGGTTTGTACCAGCGACGCTTGAAGTTCGCCGCCTCGATGAGCGGGCGCCGGGTTAGCGCGCGTCGACGCGCGCCGAGCCTCGATGCGGGCGCGCGTGCTGGCCGAGAGCGTCTTGGGCGCTTCGGTGGCGGGCTCCCACCGGTGCCGCTCGAACCACACCGAGGGCGACTCGCTGGACTCCTCGCCTCGCGCGATCGTGGCGCGATTCGCGGCGTCGCGTGCGGCAAAGTCGAGACACCACGGGAGCCACGTCGGAGAGAGCGGCTCGACTTGATCGGGTGGTACGACGTCGCTCGCCTCGTCGAGGCCGAGGCGAATACGGCCAGTCGAGCATCTTCTTGGAGCGCGACCGTAATCAAGTCAGCTCATGTCGCGAGCGACGTGCGTCGAGCCCGGCACGGGGCTGAGGCAGACTCCCGCTCGCGGGTTTCGCAAGACGGCGCTCACCGCACCTCAGCCGGGCGCGCGCCAAGGCGTCGAAGCGCGGTATAGGCACGACCCGCGCGGCCTCCTATGACGGGAAGAGCTTCGTCTTCGTAGGTCGTGCTGGAGAACTGCTCCCACGACGAGCTCTTCATCCCTCGTTGACGCCTGACTACCCTTGCAGTGAAACACCTGTTTCATCCAGAAGCACGCGGTGGACGGGTTCAGGAGGCCCAGGAGGGCGAGGTGGTCTTCCTCGGTGGCTCCGGCCGGAAACGCATGACCGGCGCGGTTTGTTGAACACCGCCGCTTCCGGTCGAGCAGGAAGTGGATGTGGGTTTCCGCCACTGGCGAAGGCGATGGAGGGGGGTTCGGAAGCGGTTCGCGAAGGACATGGAGTGCTCGAACCACTTCTTGCCCCGTTGCTCTGTTGTCTCTCCGTAGTCAGGCGAGCCTTTGGCGGGTTTCGGTAACGTTCAAGAGTGCGCGCGCTCGAAGAACTTCGGGTCACGCGGCTCAAGGTCCTCGTCATAGGGAAGGAAGACGGCGCTTCGACCGTGTCCGTCCTCCAGTCTCGAACGACGTCACCCGTACCCAGGGATGCCCAACCATGCGGTCTGCATATGCGACGCGCGTGCGACGCAGGCGGGAGAAAACGCCTCATCGACCCCCCGTCTGCGTGCTCCGTCCAATGTCTGACGACACGTCGGAGAGCCTTTGAGGGTCCGGCTTCAGCAGGATACGTTCCTTCGACTCCGCCGCTTCACCCCGCCGGAGGCTCCAAGGATGTTTCCCCGGCGTCTCTCTGGGCGGATCACGCCACGCTCGCGTACTCGGTCTCGGGCCTCACCGTGTCCCACCCATCGACGATACTCGCCCACACCTTCCCCTTGGCCGGGTCCTCAGGGATCCCCTCTCCGCGGCTCCCCATGACCGCGCGCACCATGTCGCTCGTGGGCCTGCGGTTCCGCCCGAAGATCAACACCGTGGGTCGTGCCGTGGAAGGGATGTACGCTTGCGAGGTGTCCACCACGAGCGTGCGATCGACTCCAGCGGAGATCTTCTCGATGAGCGGCACCCGGGCTCTCCTTCATGAGTATTTGCTCGTGATAGAGGCCGGCAGTAGCCGTCTTTCTCCGCCAGTTGGAAGCAACGCTCGGTGAAGGGCGAGCCCAGCGAATCTGATCCGATGGGCCGACACGTACCGCTGGAGCGCACCGGAAGGCTTCTCGCGGTGGTAGTCCTTCCTCGCCTCGTCGCTTTCGACGATGTACGGCAGGTTCGCCACGACCGCTGATGGAACCGCTTCGCGAACACGCCTTCTTCAAACTCGGCGCCCACGTCCGACCGCGTGAGCGGCGCCAGGGGTTTATAACTTCGGCGGGGACTCCCTCCGAAGAGAGGCCGAACTGGACCGATGGTTTCACCTCGTCGCGCTCGATCTGCTCCTTCAGCCCGTCGGCCCAATACACGTGCCCGGATGGAACTGCGCGGCCTCGGCGGGGGTGGTCGCACCGGCGGGGTCGGCGGCGAGCGTCATGATGAGGCGCGCGCGGGCCAGGCCACCCGCGTAGTCGTTCAGGTCGATGCCTACGATGCGGTCGAGGCAGCCCTGCACGAGGACGAGAGGGAGATTTCACCACCTGGGGGCACCCGGAGGCACGGAGGCGGGAAGGAGATTGGGGGGTTGAGAGGGAGACGCGCTCTCTCGAACAAAAAACTCTCTTCTTCCTCCGTGCCTCAATGCCTCCATTTATTTCTCCTCTCCTCCGCGACGAGCCGCTGAAAGCATCAATCCAGAAATGCCCCGACCCACAAGCCGGATCAGGCACCCGCACCACCCCAGCCCCGAAGGTCTCATTGGCGGGCGTGAGCGTCCTATCCAGAAATAAACCCGCGCACGAAGTCGGGTGTCTGGCACAAACGCGAACCGGTCCTTCACCACAGGATCAGGCTCTTGGTAGAGGTCCCCCATGAGCTCCCCATCGAAGGTCTCGTGCAGGCAAAGCTCCAGGTGGCCCCAGCTGTCCGGCGTCGCGGTGGCGCCAAAAAACGAAATCAGCCCCGCGACGGCTCAATCCCCACGCAACGCCACCTCCCGGCGGCCTGGGGGCTGAAGAGCTCGGGCAGCCCGCCCTCTTTGCTGGCCAAATCCCTGTAGATCCAGCGCAAGAACGCGAGGTCTCCCGGAGATTCGGCGCGGGGCGCTCGAAGAGCTGGCTGCGACTCGGGGGTCGAGGAGG